>NZ_AJWE01000118.1:0-52156 GCF_000281145.1 Rhizobium sp. CF142
CGGGCGACCAGCCGGTCCCCCAGCCACTGGATGCCGCAGACGAGAACGATGAGAACGACAACAACGGCAATCATGACATTGGTCTCGAAGCGCTGGTAGCCATAGCGGATGGCGAGATCGCCCAGACCGCCGGCACCGATGGCGCCGGCCATCGCTGAAGCGCCGATCAGTGTCACCAACGTGACGGTAAAGCCGGCAACGATGCCCGGCAGGGCTTCGGGCACGAGAACCTCGCGGATGATTGTCCAGCGATTGCCGCCCATGGCGCGCACTGCATCGATCAGTCCGCGATCGACCTCACGCAGCGAGACTTCCGCGATACGGGCATAGTAGGGAGTGGCCGCGATTGCGAGCGGAACGATGGCCGCCCAGGTGCCAATCGCCGTGCCGACGATAAGGCGCGTCAGCGGGATCAGTGCCACCAACAGGATGATGAATGGCACTGAACGAAAGCCGTTGATGACGGCGCCGAGAATGCGGTTGATCCAGAGACTTTCGGCAATGCCGCCGCGGTTCGTCAGCACCAGCGCCAGACCGAGCGGCAAGCCTGCTACCAGCGAAATCAGGCCGGATGCTGCCGTCATGAGCACCGTCTCCCAAAGCGAGCGCAGCAGCAGATTAATCATGATCGGTGACATAACCAAGCACCTCCACCCGGGCGGACCGGGCCTTCAGAAACTGTTCGACCGTCCCGGCAAGCGCGGGATCGCGCGCAGGAACGGCAATGAAGAACCGCGCCACGGGCTGGTTCTGGATATGATCGATACCACCGTGCACCAGGCGGAAGGAATGCGGCAACGCTGCCGAGAGGTCAGCAAAAAGCGCGCCCTGCGCTTCCGGTCCAGCAAGATCGACACTGAGGATAGCTTCCGTGCCGCCGGTCTGCGACAGGCGTGCAGCAATGTGTTCCGGAAGCTGCGGGCGGATGCCGCCGAGCAGGCTTTTTGTGATCACCGCCTGCGGATCGCCGAAGATCGACCAGACTTGGCCTTCCTCCACGATGCGCCCCGCATCGATGACGGCGACGCGATCGGCAATGCCGCGCACCACCTCCATCTCATGGGTAATCAGAAGAATGGTAAGACCAAGCTTACGGTTGATATCCTTCAACAGGGCGAGGATCGAACGCGTCGTCTCCGGATCGAGCGCCGAGGTCGCTTCGTCGGACAGCAACAGGGCTGGGCGGGCGGCGAGTGCGCGGGCAATGCCGACACGCTGCTTCTGGCCGCCAGAAAGCGAGGATGGATAGGCTTTGGCCTTGTCGGAAAGGCCGACCAGTTCCAGAAGCTCCCGCGCCCGCTTCAGTCGTTCGGCCTTAGCAATACCCTCGATCTTCAACGGCAGGGCGACATTCTCCTCGACCGTCTTGGCCGAGAGCAGGTTGAAATGCTGAAAGATCATGCCGATGCGGCGGCGTAAGGGCTGCAGCTCCTGCTCGGCAAGACCAGCAATGTCGCGGCCCTCGATGACGATCTCGCCGCTATCAGCCCGTTCGAGACCGTTGAGGCAGCGGATCAGCGTCGATTTGCCGGCACCGCTGCGGCCGATAATGCCGAGGATTTCGCCCTTCTTCACGCTGAGCGAAACGCCGTCGAGTGCTGCAGTCACGCCGAACTTGCGCATGACATCCTTCAGGCGCACGACCTCTTCGGCATCGGCCTGCCGCGTCTCGATGCCTGAAGCGGAGACAATTGAATTCATGCTCGTTCCTTCACAAACGCTGAAGGCGGCCCTGGCAAAAGTCCAGGGCCGCCTCGGTTGCTGACGCCCTTCCAAGGACGGCGAAATCAATAGGCGCTGAGGCCAGTACCTTTATAGACCTTATCGAATTCGGCCTTCACCGTCTCGTTCTGATAGGAGGAGACGAGGGTCTTTACCCAGTCGGCATCCTTGTTCTCTTCCTTGACGGCGATGAAGTTGCGATAGGGATTGTCGGCGATCGGCTCCTGCGCGATGCGCTCCTTCGGGGACAGACCACTCTTCAGCGCCCAATCGGTGTTGACGATGCCGGCGTCGAGATCATCGATCGAACGGCCGACGATACCGGCGTCAAGCTCGCGGATCTCGATGTTCTTCGGGTTTTCTGAGACGTCGACGATCGTTGCCAGAATGCCCGTGCCATCCTTCAGCTTGATCAGGCCCTCGTTCTGCAGAACGCGGAGCGCACGGCCTTCGTTGGACGGATCGTTCGGAACACCGATTACGGCGCCGTTGGGCAGTTCGGCAACGGACTTGTGCTTCTTGCTATAGAGGCCGATCGGCCAGACGCCCGTGTAGCCGACGGATACGATATGGTAGCCGTGCTGCTTGACCTGATTGTCCAGATAGGGCTGATGCTGGAAGGCGTTCGCGTCGATTTCGCCGCGCTCCAGAGCCTCGTTCGGCTGCGTATAATCGTTGAAGGTGATCGTCTCGATCTTGAGACCCTTCTTGGCGGCTTCGCTGATGACGACGCGCCAGACATCCTCGTCCTCGCCGCTCATGATGCCGACCTTGATCGACTTGTCTTCGGCAAAGGAAGGAGCCGGCGCAGCAAAGGCGATGAGCGCAGCCGCAGAGGCGGCAACAGAGAGAGCCGCGCGGCGCGAAAGCGAAATGGCGCCGAAATTCTTGTTCTTGGTCATTTTTTTATCCCGTCTGACTGAATGAGGCCGAGCCCCGAGCAGGCGGATAATTGCAAATGCGCTCACTGCGAGCGAAGCACGAACGTCTGATGTCTTCTCGCCACCGGAAAAACTCTTGCCGCGTCTTCGAGAGCGGCAGGATAAAATTCCACCAAATTTATGGATTAAATGCCAGCTGCAAGGCACACTCAAAACAAAACGGCGCCCGAAGGCGCCGCCGAAATCCCTCTTGCAATATCGTTCATTCCGCTGCGATCAGTCTCGAATTTCTGCCCGGAAAGAAGGCAGCGAGTTCGCCGATGACCTCCCCGATGCGCTTGGAAAGCTGTTCGGAGGAAACGCGATAGTCGGTGAAATCGCGGTCCGAGGCATAGACGGCGGTCGGCAGCGTGTGGGCCATGAAGAAGCCGAAGAGCGGGCGCAGCTGATGCTCGACCATCAGCGCATGGCGGTCGCCGCCGCCGGTCGCGGTGATGACGATCGGCTTTGCACGCAGCTCGTGCGGGTCGATGAGATCGATCAGATGTTTGAAAAGGCCTGGATAGCTACCCTTGAAGGTCGGCGCACCGATGACGAGGACGTCGGCATTGGCGATGTCGGCGATGATTTCCCTGGCGCGATTGTCGAGATCGTCGCGGCGCAACGCCTGGCCGAGCGAGGGGCCGACGTCCGTCAGGTCGTAAATCGTATTGTCGAAGCCATATTTTTCGGCGGCGAGGCCGGCGATATTCTCGACCAGCGCAAAAGTCTTCGAGGGACGATTGAAGCTGCCGGCAAGACCGACCAGTTTGGGTGCAGACATATCATTTCCTTCCACTATCGCGCCGTCGATGGCTGCATCATATGACGGATATTATCCATCAAAATAGTAGATTAAAGAAATGACGATCCGTCTTCGCCGAAGGCCGGGGAAAAAATGTTCGTTCGAACGCAACGCCGCGCCGTGCGCTTGCCCTGACGCAAAAGAGGCACCGAAACGCTTTAGGTGCCTCCTTCGGAGTGCGAAACTTAAACCGCTCGATGCTTCGGGATGCGCGGTAGGAAGATGGTGAACAGGCCGAGCAGCGGCAGGTAGGAGCAGATGCGGTAGACGAAGGCGATACCGTGCGTATCGGCAAAGCCCCCGAGCAAGGCCGCACCGAGACCGCCCGCACCGAAGGCGAAACCGAAGAAGACGCCGGCGATCAGGCCGACGCGCCCCGGCACCAGCTCCTGCGCGAAGACGACGATGGCCGAGAAGGCAGAGGCGAAGATCAGGCCGATGACGACGCTGAGCACGCCCGTCCAGAAGAGGTTCGCATAGGGCAACAGCAGCGCGAAGGGAATGACGCCGAGGATCGAGAACCAGATGACGAAGCGGGCGCCGAAACGATCGCCGATCGGGCCGCCGAGGAAGGTGCCGGTGGCAACGGAACCTAAGAACAGGAAGAGCATGAGCTGCGCCTGCTGCACATCGAGCTGGAAACGGTCGATGACGTAGAAGGTGAAGTAGCTTGAGACGCTTGCCATGTAGACATTCTTCGTCGCCGTCAGCAACACGAGGATGAGTAGCGCCCAGACGACCTTGCTCTGAGGCAGCGGTAGCGTGCGGCTTGGGGCCGCCTTGCTGGCGTGCTGGCGGCGGTGACTTATGTACCAGTTCCCGACCCAGCTCAGGACCACCATGCCGACCATGGCGATGCCGGAAAGCCAGGACACGCTGTGCTGACCGTTCGGCAGCACGATGAAGGCGGCCAGCAGCGGACCGATCGCCTGGCCGGCATTGCCGCCCACCTGAAAGAAGGACTGGGCGAAGCCGTGACGGCCGCCGGAAGCAAGACGCGCGACGCGCGAGGATTCCGGATGGAAGACGGCCGAACCAAAGCCGATCAGGCTTGCGGCAACCAGGAGCAACTCAAAACTGCCGGCATTGCCGAGGAGGATCAGGCCGCAGAAGGTGCTTGCCATGCCGACCGGCAACGAATAGGGCATCGGCCAGCGGTCGGTGACGATGCCCACGAGCGGCTGAAGCAGCGAGGCCGTGACCTGGAAGGTCATGGTCAGGAGACCGATCTGCACGAAATCGAGGTTGTAATTGGCCTTGAAGAGTGGATAGAGCGAGGCAAGCAGCGACTGCATGATGTCGTTGAGCATGTGGCAGAAGCTGACTGCCACCAGGATGGACATTGCGGTCTTTTCAAAGCGGGGGGCGCTCTCGGCAACGGATGCCATTGGTCTTCCTCCTGCGCGGCCGGAATCGTGCCGGGCCATCGTCGGTTTTCGTGCGGGCTGTTCTTAAGGCGATCGGGGCTTGGGAAGTGAATTGTCAGCGGCGGTCGCTGAAAAAGCATTTATCGTATGAAGAGGAACGATTACAGCCCAGTTTTACGCGGATCGGTACGCCGTTTTTAAGATTTTTGTTCCCGATCCTGCAATTCGGCCACCTCACGCGCCGATCCCGCTCTGGCGACTGTTCCAGGGGTTGGAGCCGATATGGCTTATTGCCGGGCTCTCCAACGCAATAGGCCGCGTGATCAAGACCGGCGCTTGAATGTATGTTTTTCCGTGGGGAATGCGCGGGAGCGCACCTCCTCTGCATAGGCGGCAGCCGCCACCCCGACCCTCTTTCCAAGTTCGTCGTATCGTTTAACGAAGCGCGGCGTGAAATCGTTGAACAGTCCGAGTATGTCGTCCGAAACCAGGATCTGGCCGTCACAGGCAGCCGAGGCACCGATCCCGATCGTCGGAACAGGAATTGCCGTCGTCACCTCGCGGGCAAATGTTTCGACCGTGCCCTCGATGACGACCGCGAAGGCTCCCGAGTTGCCGATCGCGTCGGCGTCACGCCGGATCTTGGCAACCTCCTCCTCGGAATGTCCGACAGATCGGTAGCCGCCTGCGGTGTGAACCTGCTGCGGCATGAGCCCGATATGCCCGAGGGCCGGAATACCGCGCGCGGTGAGGAAGGAAATTGTCTCGGCCATCTCCTCGCCACCTTCGAGCTTGACCGCGTCGCACCCGGTTTCCTGCAGAATGCGTACAGCATTGCGATAGGCCAGCTCCTTCGACTCCTGGTAGCTGCCGAAGGGCATGTCGACGACCACGCAGGATTTAGCGACGCCACGCATCACCGCCTTGCCATGGGCAATCATCATGTCGAGCGTCACCGCCACGGTGCTCTCCATGCCGTAAAGAACCATGCCGAGCGAATCCCCAACGAGCAGGAGATCGCAGTGTTCGTCCAGGAGCCGCGCCATCGGCGTAGTATAGGCCGTCAAACACACAATCGGCGTTCCGCCCTTCATCGCCCGGATTCGTGTTGGCGTCAGGCGTTTTGCGGAGCTGACAGCGCTCATTGTGCGTCTCCCGTTCCAGACGAACCTTTTCTCGCGATCACCCGGTTATCGAGAAGCTTGGTCGAACCAATCCGCACGAACAGTGCGACAACCACCGCGTCCTCGATTTCCGCCACATGCTTCAACGTCGAGGCGTCCCTTACAGCGACGACTTCCGGCTTTGCCAGGGGTTCACGGCCGATGAAGCCGACTAGCTTCGCTTCAAGGACCTGCGGGTCGGTGAGGCCCTGAGCGACAAGGCGCTCTGCCTCGTCCAATGCGCGCGGGATGATGACCGCTGCGCGTCGCTCCTCCTCGTTGAGATAGACGTTGCGAGAAGATAGAGCGAGACCATCCGCATCCCGAACCGTCGGCACCGAAACGATGCGCACTGGCAGAGCCAGATCGTCTGCCATCCGTTTGATGATGACGACTTGCTGGTAATCCTTCTCGCCGAAATAGGCGTTGCCTGGCTGGACGATATTGAAGAGCTTGCTGACAACGGTAGCAACGCCCGCGAAATGCCCCGGTCGAACGGCGCCTTCGAGCTCGCAGCCAAGCTCCGGCACATCGACCACGGTTTTCATCGGGTGCGGATACATATCCTCAACACCGGGCGCAAACAGAATATCGACGCCAGCCTTTTCCAGCATCGTTCTGTCGCGTTCCAGATCACGCGGGTATCTGGTCAGGTCCTCTGTTGGCCCGAACTGGAGCGGATTGACGAAGATCGAGGCAACGACGATTTCGTTTTCAGCGCGCGCTCGCGCGACAAGTTCCATGTGCCCCGCGTGAAGATAACCCATCGTCGGCACGAAACCGACAGCTCCGCCATCTGTCTTCACCGCTGCAAGCGCTGCGCGCACCGCCTCAATGCTCGATAGGACCTGCATGTGCCCTCCCTGGCCGCCTTCCTGACATTGGGGGCGGATAGAAGATGTAAGCGGGGGCCCAGGTCAATGGTTTCTTTTCGATAAGACTGATTAGATGAAGAAGCTTCCATCAGGGCGTGTTCAAATATTGCGGACCGCAACCGAAGCGGCGGATTTCCTACTGGCATCTAAAGTTCGTACCATATCCGCGGATTGTCACCCGACTGGATCATCAGCCAGCGAAGATCCGTGTCCCTCCAGCTCTTGATTGCATTCGTGCGGTTATCGAGCACCAGATCGCCACGATCGGTCTTGACGACCAGAACCGCATGGCCCTTGCCGGCGGGCGTCTTGGTCACCGCGATCCGAAGTGCCTTCGTCGACCAGCCCAAGGCGATGAGGTGGTCGCGCTTCGTCAACGCAAAATCCTCGCAATCGCCCGCCGTGACGTTCACCTGCCAGACATCGCCCTGATCGGGCCGGTCGTCGAGCGAGCGGATCGAGCGGTTGACCGAGGTGTTGACAGCGCGAAGCTGCTCGTCCGCCAGGGGACTTAAGGAGACTTCTGAAGCATCGCCACGAGCAGTGCACTCATCGGGATTTCGAGCGCAAAACATCACATGCGCGAAAGGCGCGGCAGTCCGGCGCTTTTCAGAAATATAGCTGAACACAGGCGCCGTCTTCAGGCCACGGGCTGCACCGGCAGGACCGTCCGCATAAGCAGTCTGAACCGCGAACAGGGATGCAAGTGTCACCACGATAACCACTTCATGCTTATACATATTCTACCTCCGTGTGGTGGTTGATCGAACAATGATGAGGTTCGCCCAGCGGTGATGAAGCCCTTTCAGGCGCGCGTCATTCGGACGACTGGGCGCTTGGTCGCGATCTCTTATTTTCCGGGATGCTTCCGGAGGCGATCACCTTTCAAATGCATACACCCTATGCGTGTCACACTTTGCGAGCCAGATGCATCCAAGTTCAGGGCGTATCCGTTCCTTCAGTCACAACGCAGCTGGCGGCATGCGCATCGCAACCAGACGCATGCCACCAACGGTTTGACAATTTAAACTAGTGCGGCTGGAAGACAATTCAATTGTCGAGAGAGGTGCTGATTTGGAAAGGCCACGTACTCGACAACAGGAGATATCACACCATGTCCGAGCGACGCCGGACTGAGATCTAATGCCCGTCGCGGACTGGATTCTGGTCGCCCTTCAATCCGTCCCGACATCGACGATCGAGCCTAGCGGCTAGGGACGCCAGGCCTCCAGGTTCCGTCAGGAAGGGTGGTGTCAGCTCTGACAAAGAAGCCGCCGATATTGCCGGAGCGGGAGGCTGCGTTGCCGTCGCTGCCGCCATGTCCCATTCGCCGTGGCCGCTCTGCAAGAGAGCAAGAGCGCCTGCATCGGCAATTGCAGCCGCGCCGGAAGATGCGCTTGCAGCCGCCACCAGCTCTTCGTCGGAACGCGCTGCGTCGGCCTTTTACGGCTTGTCGCCATGAAGATGGCGTTCGAGGAAGGGCAAATTGTCCTGTCCCCAGTAGAGCTCGTTCTCATGGACAAAGGTCGGGAAGCCGAAGACGCCTCTTTCGCGTGCATGAATGCGATCGGCTGCCCATTTCTGCTGGACATCGTCATCGGCCTGCCGGCGCAACAGGGCCGTGCCGTCGAGACCGACAGCGTTGACGATCGCTTCGCGGATATCGGGCCTGCCGATATCCTTTGCCTCGCTCCAGAAGGCATGCTGAAGAGCGCGCGTCACGCCGATCCAATCCTGGCCATCGAGATATGCGGCAATGACGAAGAAGGAGGCCGGTGTCGGATCGCTGAGCTCGGGGCGATTTTCGAGGATGAGAGGCTTGCCGCGCACCCCTGCCCAGCGCTTGAGATCGCGGATCCAGTAGGCACGGCGGATTTCAGGGCGATTGCGCGAGAAAATCCCGCCATTCTCCTCAACGACCGTCGTCAGATACGGCTTGACGGTGATGTCGTTCTTTACGGCAAGTTCGGCAAAGGCATCAAGGCCGATATAGGACCAAGGCGAGCTGATGGAGAAGAAATATTCAACTGATTTCGTCACGGAGAGATTTCCTACAATTCTGGCGTTTGTCGCGCCGCTCACGACGCCGCTCGGAGGGCAGCCTTCGTGTTCCAGCCGAGCTCGGGAGCAATGCGCGTGGCGAAGTCATGCAGAATCTGGCGATATTCGTCATGCTCGAACTCATAGGGCAATTCCAGCCTGAGCTCGCTCACATGCGGCAAAATGGGATCGGCAAGAAGGCGCTCGAGTATCTGCTCTGACGTACCAACGAGATCACGGGCAAACAGCGTGCGTCGTTCACCCTGGGGAGACAGCGTGCGCTCATATCGTCCGGCGGCATAGTCTGAGTATCGCTGACGGGTGGCTGCATCCGCACTGTCAAAGGGCACGATGACCCGACCGAGCGCCACGCGCCGTTCCGCTCCGCCGGAAGCCCGATAGGCTTCGAGCTGACGGGACTGGGCGAGGAAAAAGTCATCAGTCTCCTCGCCGGATGTGACATTGCCGATCAGCAGGTTGAAACCGTTCTGGCCAGCCCATGAGGCCGACCGCAGCGAGCCACCGCCATACCAGATCCGATCGATCAGGCCTTTCGCGTAGGGCTGAAGGCGCGGACGCTGCGGTCCGAAGGGCGTCTTGATGAACGTATTTTCGTCGCCGAGATAGGTTCCTTTGAGATTGCCGGCAAAGCGCAGCACGCGCTCATGCGAGAAATCATGGTTCTGCCAATCGCCGTCGAAGGCAAGCGGACCGATGAGATCAGCATGCAGCGGACGGCCGGCGCTCAGGCCCACATTCAGTCGTCCCTTCGACAGGATATCGACCGTCGAGAGATCCTCGGCAAGCCGATAGGGACTTTCGTAACCGATCGGAATGACAGCGGTACCGAGTTCGATACGGCCTGTGCGCTGGGTGGCGGCCGCGAGGAAGGCGGTCGCCGATGAGATGCCGGGCTCCAGATGCCGCTGACGGGCCCAGGCACTGTTGAAACCCAGCTTTTCACCGAAGCCAAGAAGCTGCAACGTCTTTTCGAGGCCGGAGAGCGGGTCGTCATCCGGGTAGTTGCCAGGTGTCAGGAAGCCGATATGGCCGATCGAAATCGTGTTTCCGCTCATCTCATCCTCACTCAGAATTTCGGCAGGCCGGGCGGGTTTGTCTCGGAGGCAGGTAGTGCCTCTTCCGAGAGCTGCCAATGCTCGAGGATTTTTGCGTAGGTTCCGTCCTTGATCAGGCCATTTGTGGCGAGCGTCAGCGTGTCAGCAATGCCGCTTCCCTTGCGGGTGGTGATCGCGACGTCGGAGCGATCGGGCCAGCCGGCGCTCAGCGTTCCGACCCGCTTGAGGTTCTTGTCGCGGGCGGCGATATAGACGAGCTGCGCATGCGGCTGGACGATGACATCGGCACGGCCGGATCGCAACGCCAGCAGGCTTGCCGCCTCGTCGTCATAATATTGCAGCTCGAGCGGCTTGAGGCCGGCAGCGACATCCTCGTCGCTCCACTTCAGCAGGATGCGTTCCTGATTGGTGCCGGCACCGACGATGAAGCGCAGTCCCGCCGCATCCTTCGGCTCCTTGATCGAATTTATCGCACTGTCCGCCTTGACGAAGAAGCCGTGCAGACCTTTCCGGTAGGTGGAGAAATCGAACTTCTCCTTGCGCTGTTCGGTCACACCGACATTGGAAATAACAGCATCATATTTGCCCGACGTCAGGCCAAGCGGCCAGTCGATCCAGGCAACCGGGACGAGTTCAAGCTGCAGCCCGAGGCTTTCGGCAATGGCGTTCGCATACTCGGGATCGGCTCCGACGACGGTCTTGGCATCCGTCGCATAGGTGGCAAGCGGCGGTCCTCCCGGGCTCACGGCAACCGTGAATTTGCCTGATGTGACGAACTTGAAATCCTTGGGAATGGACGCGATCGCCGCCTCGTCGCGCTGAGCGTGCACGCGGTTGGGCTGCTCGGGGCTTAGGTCGAATTCATCAGCCGCAGCCATGCCCGAATAGCAGGTTATCAGAGATGCGATGGCGGCAATCGATGCGATGCGCAGCCTTGAAAATATCGTCACGAGAGAACTCTCCATAATTACATATGAAAACGAGGACGGACCGGCGCGACCTCCAACGCCAGTCCGTCAGACCATCCTTTACGAACCGCTCTTCGGCAGCCCCGGCGGGTTGGTCTTGGCTTCGTCGATCGCTTCGGCGTTCAGGCTCCAGTGCTTCAGCACTTCGCCGTATTTGCCGTTCTTGATAAGGTCGTTGAGGGCGACGGTTACGGCATCGGCAAGGCCGGCGCCCTTCTTCGTGGTGACGGCGATTTCAGCCGTCAGCGGCCAGCCGCCGGATACGATACCGACAAGCTTGGTATGACCCTTGATGGAAGAGCTATACGCCTGCGTCGCGTTCGGATTGAACTCGACATCGGCACGGCCGGACTGCAGCGCTAGGTCGGCTGCGGCGCGGTCGTCATAATATTGAACCTCGATCGGCTTCAAGCCGGCGGCAACATTCTGGCGATCCCATTCCAGGATGATCTTTTCTTGGTTGGTGCCAGCACCGGTAATCACCTTGAGACCGGCAACGTCCTTCGGTTCCTTGATCTCGGTGATCTTGCTGTCGGACTTGACGTAGAAGCCGAGCACATCCTTGCGATAGGTGGAGAAATCGAATTTCTCCTTGCGCTCCTCCGTCACCGTGACGTTGGAGATGACGGCGTCATACTTGCCGGAGGAGACGCCGAGTGGCCAATCCGCCCAGGCAACCGAAACGAGGTTCAGTTCGAGGCCGAAGGAATCGGCGAGCAGTTGCGCCAGATCCGGATCGGCGCCGACCACGGTCGCAGCATCCGATGCATAGGTTGCGATCGGCGGGTCCCAGGCGTTGACCGCCACGGTAAACTTGCCCGGTTCGACGAACTTGAAGTTCGGCGCGATAGTCTTGATCGCGGCTTCGTCCTTTTCAGCACGCACGCGATTTGACGTATCAGGGCTGAGGTTGAACTTCTCGGCGGCCTGCGCCGTGCCAAGACCGAGTGCCGTCAGGGCGACGACCCCGGCAAGCAGGTAGTTGGCTCTATTTCTGAATGCCATTTCCCTTCTCCATTTCATCTTAGGGTTGTTGTTCTTTTCATACCCTCCGGACGCCCGTCGCGGCCGGATCTGCTGATGCCTCGCTCTTTTTCAGAGAACCTTGGCGAGGAATTCTCGTGTGCGGGGGTGTTCCGCGCCATTGAAGATGCGGGCCGGCGAGCCGGCCTCGAGGATATGGCCGCCATCCATGAAGACGACGGTATCGGCAACTTCGCGGGCAAAGCCGATTTCGTGGGTGACGATGACAAGCGTCGTACCCGTGCGCGCCAGCTCCTTGATCACATCGAGGACTTCGCCGACCAGTTCCGGATCGAGCGCAGAGGTCGGCTCATCGAACAGCAATACCTTCGGACGCAGCGCCAGGGCGCGGGCAATGGCGACACGCTGCTGCTGGCCGCCGGAAAGCTGGCGCGGATAGGCATTGATCTTGTCGCTGAGGCCGATGCGGGCAAGCAGTTCCTGGGCAAGCTGGATGGCCTCTTCACGGCTCACGCCACGCACCTGGATCGGCGCTTCGATCAGGTTTTCGAGCACTGTCAGATGAGGGAAAAGGTTGAAGCTCTGGAAGACCATGCCGATATCGGCGCGCCGCTTGAGGATGTCCTTCTCTTTGAGCTCGTAGAGCACATCACCTTTCTGCTCATATCCGACGAGATCGCCGTCGACCGAGATGAAGCCGCCATCGACGCGCTCCAGATGGTTGATGGCGCGTAGCAGCGTGGACTTGCCCGAGCCCGAGGGACCGAGAATGGCGGTGACGCTGCCGGCCGGCAGATTGAGGTCGATACTATCGAGCACTTTCAGAGAGCCGAAGCTCTTGGAAATGCCGTGGATGCGCACCGTCCCGCCGGTGCGAAGAACTGCTGCGTCACGGAAGCCGGAGGTACGGGTAAAGTCGCCGGAGATCGCCGCTATAGGCAAAGGGCGGGCAAAACGCTTGAGGAAAGACTGGAAGGGCAAGGGCTTCGGGTTGCGCAATGCGCCCTTGGAAAAATAACGCTCGATATAATGCTGGGCGATCGACAGCACCGTCATGATGACGAGGTACCAGACGGTCGCCACCATCAGCAGCGGAATGACTTCGAGGTTACGGCGATAGATGACCTGCACCGTATAGAACAGTTCCGGCAAGGCAAGCACGTAGACCATGGAGGTCGCCTTGGCGAGACCGATGATCTCATTGAACCCGGTCGGCAGGATCGAGCGCATCGCCTGCGGCAGCACGATACGGAATGCCTGACGACGGCGCGAGAGACCGAGCGCCGAAGCAGCTTCAAGTTGCCCCTGATCGACGGACAGGATGCCACCGCGGACGATCTCGGCGAAGAAGGCCGACTGATTGAGCGTGAGGCCGAAGAACGCCGCGGCAAAGGGCGTCAGCAATTGTGTCGTCGGATATTCGAAGAGGACGGTGCCGGTGAACGGCACACCGAGCGTAATCGTTTCATATAGATAGCCGAGATTGTTCAACACCAACAGCAGAACGATGACGGGTATAGATCGCAGCAGCCAGATGTAGCCCCAGGATAATCCTGACAGCAGCGGCGATCTCGAGACGCGGGCAAGCGCCAGCGCCGTGCCGAGGATCGAACCGGAAATCGTTGCCAACAGTGTCAAGAGCAGAGTGCGCCCGAGGCCGGCAAGAACGGGTGCCGCAAAGAACCATTCGGCAAAAACATCCCAGCCCCAGCGCGGATTGGTGAAGGTCGAATAGAGGACGGCGGCAATGACGAGAGCAGCGAATATGGTGCCGGCAACCCGGCCGGGATGCCGCGCCGGGACGATCCTCAGTCGGGAATAGTCCTGAAGCGTCCGGTCCCCTGCCCTGCTGCCGGTATCGATGCAGGCATAGTTACTCGTCAGTGCCATCGTATATCCCCTTTTTATGGAGCGTTCTTTGCCTGGATTCAGCGACCTGCTGCTGCCTGTAGTGGTGGGCGATCGGCGTTGGCCGACAGCTGCGGTGCGAGGTGGCGGATGTCCTTCTCGAAGGGCAGCGTCTTGTAGACTTCCGGGTCGACCTTGGGGTCGAAGAGCGCCGTATAGCCGTAGTTGAGATAGAGGCCGACCGCCTCCGGCTGGCGAAAGCCGGTCGTCAGGTAGATCCGCTGATAGCCCTGGCGAGCAGCCTGCCCTTCCAGCTCGACGAGAACCTTGCGGGCAAGGCCCTGCCGGCGCAGGTCGGAGCGTGTCCAGATACGTTTGAATTCGGCCGTCTGCTCATCGTAATATTTGAAGGCGCCACCGCCGATCGTCTCGCCATCGCGTACAAGCAGCACGAAATTGCCGACGGGCGGCGCGAAGGCCTCGGGCGGATAGCGGTTGAGCTCTGCCGCGGCACCCTCTTCGCTGAAATAGTTTCCGTAGCGGCTGTCATATTCGTGGATAAGTTCGTCGATCAGCGGCTTGGCGCGGGGGTCGAGGGGGGAAGTGTAGAGAAACGTGTCGCTCATGTCGTTCGTCACCCGTTGTCGTCAGTGAGGAAGGTCTCGGCGAGCCGCACCCAGTAGCGGGCGGCCGGTGCAATGATCGCATCGTTGAAATCGTAATGGGCACTGTGAAGAGGCGCGCTGTCGCCATTGCCGATGAAGAGATAGCTGCCCGGCTTCTCCTGCAGCATGAAGGCAAAATCCTCGCTTGCCGTGCGCGGGCGAAACCCCGCCTCAATGCTTTCCGGCTCGAAGCAGGACAGCGCGACATCGCGGGCAAAGGCCGTCTCGGCTCGATGGTTGATGAGCGCCGGAAAGCCAAGCCGGTAATCGACCTCGGCTGTCGCACCGAAGCTCTCGGCTTGAGCGCGGGCAAGCGCCGGCACGCGTGCCTGGAGCTTGTCGCGCACCGCCTGGCTGAAGGCACGCATGGTGAGCTTCAGCTCGACGCTCTCCGGAATGACATTCGACGCCGACCCGGCATGGATCGAGCCGACGGTGACGACGGCCATATCCTGCGGATCGACATTGCGAGAGACGATGCTTTGCAACGCGGTGATGAAGGAGGCCGAGGCCAGCACCGGATCGACGGCGCGGTGCGGTTCGGCGCCATGTCCGCCCTTGCCGACAATGCGGATGGCCGCCTGGTCGACCGAGGCCATGGCGGCATCGGCTACAAAGCCGAACTTACCGGCTGGCACGGCCGGCCAATTGTGCAGGCCGAAGACTGCATCGACCGGAAACCGTTCGAACAGGCCTTCCGAGATCATTTTGCGGGCGCCGGCACCGATTTCCTCGGCCGGCTGGAAGATCAGCCGCAACGTACCGCTGAAATTGCCGGCCTCTGCCAGATAGCGCGCAGCGGCAAGCAGGATCGTCGTATGGCCATCGTGGCCGCACGCATGCATGACACCGGGATTGCTGCTTGCATAGGAAAGGCTTGTCGCCTCCTCGATCGGCAGGGCATCCATATCGGCTCGGATGGCGATGGAGCGCTTGCCGTTTCCGCGGGCCAGTGTGGCGACGATGCCGGTGCCGGCAATGCCCGTCGCCACCTCATAACCCCAGGAGGAAAGGTGTGATGCCACGAGCTTGCTCGTGCGGCGCTCCTGAAAAGCAAGCTCCGGATATTGGTGAAGGTCGTGGCGCAGCGCGATGAATTCATCGAGATAGGCGGCAATTCCCGTCTCGATCGGATCGTGGCTGCGCGAAGGTTTTGGAATGACGTTCATGGAATTGTCCGCCACGCCTCAGGCGCTGGCAGCCTTTCCCTGTTCGACCTCACTGGCATCTGTCGCATAGCGGCTCTCGCGGAAGGGCAACCCCAGATGATCACGGAGCGTCTCGCCCTTCAGGACCGGATCGAAGTAGCCGCGCTTTTCGAGGATCGGCAGCACATGGCGGGAGAAATCATCGAAGCCTTCGGCGATGACGGGGAAACCGAGGATGAAACCATCGGCAGCCTCACCGTCGATCCAGCGGATGATCTCGTTGGCGATATGATCCGCAGTACCGATGAACGCCGTGCGCGGCGTTGCCGCGTCGAGCGCGACATCCCGGAGGATGAGCCCCTTTTCGCGCGCCGTCTTCTTGATCCGGTCCGTCGTGGCACGGAAGTTGTTGCGGCCGATATCGCCAATATCAGGGAAAGGTTCGTCGAGCGGATAGGCGCTGAAATCATGATGGTCGAAGAAGCGGCCGAGATAGAGCAGCGCCTCTTCGATGGTGACGAGATTGCGGATCGCCTGATACTTGGCCTCCGCTTCCTCTGTCGTCGAGCCGACGATCGGGCCGATGCCGGGATAGACGCCGATCTCTGCGGTCCGTCGCCCTTGCGCGATCGCGCTCTGCTTGAGTTGCTTGTAGAAAACCTGCGCTTCCTCGATCGGTCCGCCGTTGGTGAAGACCGCATCGGCATGTTTGCCGGCGAGCCGGATACCGGAATCTGAGGCGCCCGCCTGGAAGACCACCGGCTGGCCCTGTTTCGAGCGACCGATATTGAGCGGCCCTTCGATGCGGAAGAAGCGCCCCTTGTGGTTCAGCCGGTGCAGTTTGGTCTTGTCGGCGTAGACGCCGCTCTGACGGTCGCGCACGAAGGCATCGTCATCCCAGGAGTCCCAGAGACCCTTGATGGCGTCGATATATTCCTCGGCTATCTCGTAACGCAGCTCGTGCTCGGGATGTTCACGCCCATAGTTGCGACCCGAGCCCTCGAGTGGCGAGGTCACGGCATTCCAGCCGGCACGGCCGCCGCTAACCAGATCGATCGAGGCGAACTGGCGGGCGATCGTGAAGGGATCGCTGTAGGAAGTGGAAACCGTGCCGACCAGGCCGATCTTCGAGGTCGACGCCGCAAGCGCGGCCAGGATCGTCAGCGGCTCGAACCGGTTGAGAAAGTGCGGGATCGATTGTTCGTTGATATAAAGGCCGTCGGCAACGAAGGCGAAGGCGATACCGGCGTCCTCGGCCTTACGCGCCGTCTTGACGAAAAAGTCGAAATTGGTGCTGGCGTCAGCCGGGCCGCTTGGATGTTTCCAGGCATTCATATGGCCGCCTGGGCCCTGCAGCATGATACCGAAAGTGATTTTCTTCTTGGCCATGGGTTCAATCCTCCTGGGGATGGTCAGGCTGCGAGGGAAAGCCGTTCCTTGGCGAGCAATTCGATCGAGGAAAGCCGTTCCGAAGCGGCGAGCGCCGGTGTATCGAGAACGAATTCCTTGACCCCGTAGCGGCGATGCAGCTCGTCCAGTTCCTTGCGGATCTGGGCCGCGGTGCCGTGCAGCACGCTCGGCACTTTTTCCTCGATGCGATACTCGGTGACACCGGCCTGTCTTGCGAATTCGGCCGCCTGCTCTTCACTGCCGACATTTACGGTCTGGCCGTTCGGCAGGAAGACCTTGACGATGCGCAGATTGCCGACGCGCTCGCGCGCCTGTTCCTCACTGTCGGCTGCGAAGGCAGCCAGCGCCAGGATCGGCTTCTTGCCACCGGAGGCTTGTTCATAGGCTTCGAAAGTTTTGCGCAGATTCTCCGGATCGCCGTTGAGATGGCCGGCAAAAACCAACTCCCAGCCTTTCTCGGCGGCAAGCACTGCGCTCTCTACGCTTGCGCCGAGAAGGAAGCGCTCCGGCGCATGAGGTGGAAAGGGCGTCGCCTGCGCACCTTCATAGTCGGGATCAGCCGCAAGATAGGTGTTGATATCAGAAAGCTGGACAGCGAAATCCGGCTTTCTTTCAGGATCGAAAGCCGCCTGAAGAGCCCGCGTCGACAGCGGAAAGCCGCCTGGCGCCTTGCCGACGCCGAGGTCGACGCGGCCGGGCGCAAGCGAGGCGAGAAGATTGAACGTCTCGGCCACTTTGTAGGCGCTGTAATGCTGGAGCATCACCCCACCCGACCCGATGCGAATTTTCGAAGTTCGCGCCAGGAGATAGGCAATCAGTGTCTCCGGCGCAGAACTCGCCAGGTTGGACATATTGTGATGCTCGGCGACCCAGAACCGGTGATAGCCGAGTTCCTCGGCCCGGATCGCCAGCCGCACGCTTGCCTGCAAGGCTTCGCTAGCGCTTTTTCCCTGTTCGATCGGGCTCTTGTCGAGAAGGCTGAGAAAATAGGTCATGCGAAAACGCCTCATTCGAGTCCATATAATCTATAAAAACAGTAGATAATATGGATTATAAGAAATCGCTTTCTCATTTCAGGGCAGCGGCAGGAAAAAGCGTTTGGGAGACGGAAGGGAAAGCGAAGTTCAAAACGCATCTCACCGACAGGCGGATCACGCGCCTCGGGAGCCACGACCGATGCCGACAAGCCAAAAGGGCGAGCAGATCCGACCACGCCGGCGATGGACGGCACAGGAGGTTATGAATGCTATTTAGGGATTACATAGTGAAAAGTGTTTCTCGATCTCTGATCGGCGCCGCCGAGCCCCGGCAGGTCCTGACACCACATATATGCATGCAGACCGGCGTCAGCCGTTTCCAACTGACGCCGGTCTGCATGCATATGGTTTCTGCCCGAGCCCGAACATCAGACAAACCTGTCAGAATACCCGGGCCAACGATCCTTAAGCGGGCAATTGGAAGATCCAATTGGCGATCAATACGATGGCGAGGCCACCGGCAAGCGCCAAGTATGGCAATATCCCGGCCTTTTTGACACCGAGGTCCTGGCCCACGAGACCGAGGTCGTCCATAGCGCCCGGCGGGAATTTTCCTCCGTCGCGGACGTAGTGGCGATAGGCGAAAACCGGCAGGATAAGCGCGGCGAAGATGAAGCCGACCCAGAGCGCGTTGGCGTAGCCCCAGACCTTGGCGCCGGCGCCGAGGAAGAGCGCGTTGACGAAGGCAAGCACGGTATTGACGCCGATCAGCCAGGTGGGGGCCTTCCAGGGACGCTCGACATGACCAGAATCCATGCGATGGATCCAGCCGGAATTAAGGTTCAGGAAGTTGAAGATGATGTAACCGACATTGGAGACGGCGAGCACGAAGAAATAGCCGCCTGCATCGGACGCGATCGCCAACAGGAAAAGATTGAAGGCAAAGTCCGTCCACATCGCCCGGGTCGGGGCGCCGTGTTCGTTGACATGGTCGAGATATTTCGGCAGCCAGCCATCCTTCGAGCCTTGGTAGAGCGTGCGCGAGGAGCCTGCCATCGCCGTCATGATGGCGAGGAAAAGCGCCATGATCATCAGCACGACGAGAAGTTGGGTGACGATACGGCCGGCGCCGATCAGTCCGCCGAGTGCCTCGGCGACGCCCGTGCCGTCAATGATGCCCGGCGCCAGCATGCCCGCATGACCGAGCACGCCCTGGAAGGCGAAAGGTACGAGGAAGAAGAACAGGCAGCAAGCAAGGCCGGAATAGAAGATCGCCTTGAAGGTATCCGTCTTAGGGTTCTTCAATTCGCGCGTATAGCAGACCGCAGTCTCGAAACCGTATGTCGACCAGGCGGCGATATAGAGACCACCGAGGAAGAGCGTCCAGCCGCCATTGCTCCAGGTACCGTCGGTGCCGGCATAGGCCGCCGTCGGCGGAACCAGCCCGGTGACGTTGGCGCCAACGATCTGGCCGCTGATGATCGGATAGAGACCGATGATGAGCAGCGGTACGAGCACGATGATCGCCAGCCATTTCTGAACGCTCGCCGTCTCGGAGATGCCGCGATGCTGGATCGCAAAGATGATCAGCATCAGGATGCCCCCGATGAAGAAGGTGGCGTTGATATTGGCGGTGGCGAGGAAGGGAATGCTGAAGCTGACGAGCGACCAGCTGCGGATCGCCGGCGTCAGCGCGGCGACGCCGTCCGCGCTCAGCAGTGCCTTGACCGCATCCTCAGGCGAAGTGCCAGCATGGGCAGCAATATATTCGGCGACGCGGGGGCTATCGGCCGTGATCGAAGCGGCATGCGCGCTGATCCAGGCGAGGACCGCCTGCGAATCCGCTGCCGGGATCGGGAAGAAGGCATTGAGGATATATCCGGCCGCAATGGCGCAGCCGAGCGAAAGCACCGGAGACCAGGCAAACCAGTTGCACCAGACGGACAGCGGCGCGATGAATTTCGAATAGCGCAGCCAGGCCGTGGCGCCATAGACCGATGCGCCGCCCGACTTGTTGCCGAACATGCCGGCGATTTCGGCATAGGTGAAGGATTGCAGGAAGCCCATGATCATCGAGATGATCCAGACCACAAAGGCGAGCTTGCCGGTCGTGCCCGCAATACCGCCGATGGAGAAGAGAACAAGCGGTGGCACGCCGGCTGCCACCCAAAACGCGCCCTTCCAGTCAAGCGCGCGTATAAGTTTACCTTCGGTACCGGCGGCAACGCCGGCGTCCACGATATCCGTCATCGGTGAAATTCCCCATTCTATTTGTTCGGGACGTAGCTTTGCGTACGTCTCCCTGAACGCGCCTCCCGTGGCATTGCATGGGCTGCCCGGCATTTTCTCGATCCGCGTTCCCGAGCGGATTTCCGAGTCTCGACCCTTTATGCATAGTGAAGATATTTTCTTTTTAGTCAACATGCCTTTACTTTCGACCGGCATTTTGTCAGCATGATTTGCGTGCCGGAGGGCACATCAATCCCATGAGGATCATATGCGAGATCTCCATCCCGGGATCGTTGGGGTGCGGCCCGTATCGGCAAGTATCATCCGCTATCCCGGTATCCCCGCGCTACCCGAGGGTGTTGAGCGTTACCGCTGCAAGGGCGGTGGATCCCTTGTTGTTCGCGTCGAGGCAGGCGACCACGTTACCCTGATCGACAGCGAAGGCGGACAGGCCTGCGAGCTTTCCTTCCTCGACGAAAACGGCCGGTTTCAATCGGCCGGTCTCGGCGCCGCCTTCACCGGTTCGGCCGACGGACTGAAGGCCATTCTCTCTTCCGATGATGAGAGTGCCGCCCGGACCCGCACGGCGCTTCAGCGACGCGGAGCTGATTTTGGCACGGCAGGCGCGATCCGCATTTTCAGCGAAGCTTCCACTCCCGGCAGCAGGGCGGAGTTTGCGATCACGATGAAGGGTCTGCTGATTGCCGCCGCACCTGCGACGGCGATGTCGCCGGACGCGCAGGATACGGCAACGCCGATCGAGATCCGCATCAGGCGCAGCAGGCTGATCCGCGACTATGCCGCGGCCCTCCCCGAGCCGATGGCCGATCCAATCGAGGACATCCGCATCAAGGCGGCGACCGCCTCAGCCTATTTCGTCCGTGCCGGAGAGTTCATCCAGATCATCGATGTCTACGGGAGGCAATGCACTGATTTTCAGGCCTTTGCCGCACGCAAGATCGACAAGGGTCTCGATCTTGCGCTCGATTCCACCGTCACCCGCACCCTGCTTGGCCGTAGCTATCCCGCCCCCGGCCTGCCGTCGAAAGCGTTCGACCGCGACTTCGAGCCGTTGGTGGAGATCGTGCAGGACACGGTCGGCCGCCATGACGCATTCGCGACCGCCTGCAATTCACGCTACTACGACGACATGGGCTATCCCGGCCATGTCAATTGCACCGACAATTTCAATACGGCGCTGGCGCCGTACGGCATATCCGGCCGCAAAGGCTGGGAGGCGCTCAACTATTTCTACAATACGAACATCGACCACAACAACCAGCTCTACCTCGACGAGCCGTGGTCTCGGCCGGGCGATTATGTGCTGATGCGGGCGATGACCGATCTCGTCTGTGTTTCCTCCTCCTGCCCGGACGATATCGATGCGGCCAATGGCTGGGACCCGACCGACATCCACGTCCGCACCTTTTCCGGAAAAGAGAAATTCTCAAGAGCGGTAGCCTATCGCATGACCCCTGACGCTGATGCAGAACTGACGCGGGAAACCGCTTTCCACCCTCGCCTTGCGGCACTGACGCGGGATTACACCGAATATCGCGGCTACTGGCTGCCAAACCGGTTTTCCTCCGAAGGTCCGGTCGAGGAATATTGGGCCTGCCGCGAGAAGGCCGCCGTCATCGACCTGTCGCCGTTGCGCAAATTCGAAGTGACGGGTCCAGATGCCGAGGAACTGCTGCAATACTGCCTGACGCGTGACGTGCGCAAGCTGTCGACCGGACAGGTCGTCTATTCCGCCATGTGCTACGAGCACGGCGGCATGATCGACGACGGCACGCTCTTCCGCCTCGGCGACAAGAATTTCCGCTGGATCGGCGGCGACGACTACAGCGGCATATGGCTGCGCGAACAGGCAGAGAAGAAGGGCTTCAAGGCCTGGGTGCGCTCCTCGACGGACCAGATGCACAATATCGCCCTACAGGGACCAAAGAGCCGCGACATTCTCAAGGAGATCATCTGGACGGCGCCACGCCAGCCCGATATCGGCGAGCTCGAATGGTTCCGCTTTACCGTCGGGCGCATCGGTGGCTTTGAAGGCGCGCCTGTCGTCGTCTCGCGTACCGGCTATACCGGCGAACTCGGCTACGAGATCTTCTGTCATCCGAAGGATGCGCTGACCGTCTTCGATGCGGTCTGGAAGGCCGGCGAACCCTATGGGTTGAAGCCGATGGGGCTTGAAGCGCTCGACATGGTCCGCATCGAGGCGGGCCTCGTCTTCGCCCATCACGAATTCGACGATCAGACCGATCCGTTCGAGGCCGGAATCGGCTTCACCGTGCCGCTCAAGTCCAAGCAGGACGATTTCATCGGCCGCGAGGCGCTCCTGCGCCGCAAGGAGCATCCGCGCCACCTGATGGTTGGCCTGGATGTGCAGGCGAACGAAACGGTCGGCCACGGCGATTGCATCCATCTCGGCCGCGCCCAGATCGGCGTTGTCACCAGCGCGACGCGCTCTCCGATCCTCGGCAAGACGATTGCGCTCGCCCGCGTCAACGTCACCCATGCCGCCGTCGGCACTGAGGTTGAGATCGGCAAGCTCGACGGCCAGCAGAAGCGCCTGCCGGCGGTGGTGGTGCCGCTGTCACACTACGACCCGCAGAAGACCCGGCCGCGTTCGTAAAAACCTTTACTCCGCCCTGCGCTGGGCGCTGGTAATCGCCCTCGCTGCCTCTTCGGAGGAGTTGGCAAGCTGGCGCATCTCGGCGGCGAGCACGGCGAAGCCGGATCCCGCCGTCCCCGCCCTTGCGGCCTCGATCCCGGCATTGACGGCGAGCAGCTTCAGGTAGCGCAGCGAGTGCAGGATCTCGCTGGTCTTCGAGGCAGTGATGCGCATGCCGGCAGTCTGCTCGTCGATGCGCCGGTAGAGTGACTCGATGTTGATGATGCTGCCCTCGAGATAGAGCAGCTCGCCGTTTTCGTCCCAAACGCCGCCTCCCGTCTCCGTCACCCAGACGTAATGTCCGTCACGGTGGCGGATACGATATTCCATCGTCCAGTCGGTGCGGCTTTCCAGCGCGATGCCGACGACCTCATCCATCAGCGGCACATCCTCCTCGCACATGATCGAGGTGAAGGTGCGTGTGGTGTTGCCGATGATCTCTTCGGGCGGATAGCCGAAGATGCGTTCGATGCCATCGGTCATCTCCAGCATCGTATAGTTTTCATCCGCGCGGCAGCGATAGAGAAAACCGCTCATGCGGCCGAGAACACTGCTCTGAAAATCCATAAAGACCACGCCTTGAGAAAATGAGTTGCAGATCGGGTTTGCTTCGTCTCATTTCAAACACGCCGGAAAGGGCCGCGACGGACGACCCTTTCTCGGTTACGCGGGAGCCTGGGAAAGATCAGTTGCGCAGATATTCCTCCATGGAATCGTCGAGCGCCTCGACCCAGGGTGTGTGATGCGTCGGCGACATGTTGCCGGTCATCAGCGACCGGTAGGCATGGTCGCGGAACCCCATGATGTTGTGGGCCTTGTGATGCTCCCACTCCATGAAGGTCTTGTTGGTCCCCTCGATGTCGAAGCTCGGATAGTCGGTTTCGGCGAGCAGTTCCTTCACATAGTCACCCTGATACCAGATCATCTGCTCGGCATCCTCGAGCGTCTCCTCGCGGGCCCGCCACATGTCGAAATTCGCCTTCAGCTCCTCTTCCGGCGGCAATTTGATACGGCCCATCATGACGTCGCGGGCCCACCAGGCCTGCACGTCGAACATGTTGAAGGTGTAGAACTGATCCTGCATGCCGATATAGAAAAGCTGCGGATTCTCGTCGAAGACCACTCCCTTGTAGAGGTGGTCGGCCCAGAGGCGGTTGGCGGTCTTGAGCCTCAACTCGTCGGGCAGGAAGGGAAAGTGATGCTGGTATCCCGTACATAGGATCAGCGCATCCACTTCCTTCGTCGAACCGTCGAGGAAATGGGCGGTGCGGTTTTCGAGCCTGGTGAGCAACGGCCGCTCTTCGAAGTTATCCGGCCAGTTGAAACCCATCGGCTTCGACCGATAGCTCGTGGTGACCGACTTGGCGCCGTATTTCCAGCATTGCGAACCGATATCCTCGGCCGAGTAGCTGCGGCCGACAATGAGGATATCCTTGCCCTTGAATTCCAAAGCATCGCGAAAGTCGTGGGCATGCAGGACGCGGCCGTTGAAGGTCTTCACGCCCTCGAAATAAGGGACATTCGGGGTCGAGAAGTGGCCGCTCGCCACCACGACATAGTCGAATTCCTCGTCGTACATATGGTCTTCGAGGCGGTTGTGCGCAGTGACCGTGAATTTCTTCGTGCCCTCATCGAAACGCACCATGCGAACAGGCGTATTGAAGCGCACCCAATGGCGGACATTCGCCTTCTCGACGCGGCCCTTGATATAATCCCAGAGCACGGCGCGCGGCGGATAGGAGGCGATCGGCTTGCCGAAATGCTCCTCGAAGGAATAGTCAGCAAATTCCAGGCATTCCTTCGGTCCGTTCGACCAGAGATAACGATACATGCTGCCGTGAACCGGCTCGCCATATTCGTCGAGCCCGGTGCGCCAAGTATAGTTCCAAAGCCCGCCCCAGTCGGACTGCTTTTCGAAGCAGACGATCTCCGGGATCTCCGCACCCTTCTTTGCGGCCGACTGGAAGGCCCGTAACTGGGCAAGCCCGGAAGGACCGGCGCCGATGACGGCAACTCTTGTCATGAAGCATTCCCCTTTTCGATTATATCGACATTCTTATCTTATGCAGTCGTTCGCCACCCGCCCGGCACTAGTCAGGAAAGATGCCGGGGCTTGTCGGCGCGCCGTCGTCAAATCTGGAAAGCCAGTCGATGGTCGTCTCGCGATAGCGGGTCAGTCCCTTGTAGTCGATGAGCTCTACTGGCAGGGTTTTCAGCACGCGCGGAAAGCGGCGCGCCCATTTCGGCACCGTCACCAGCTCCTCCATATTCATCAGGTAGCAACGGATGACGAAGAGGATCGCGTTCGAGCGCGGCAGGCGCCAGAGGCTCTGCAGCTCTACGCGCAGATGCACCTTCTCCCCGACATTCTCTGATGTCACCGTCGTACGGTCCGGTCCCCATTTGTGATAGTTCTCCGGACTGGTATCCAGCCGCGGGTTGATGGTCATCGTCCAGTTGAAACGGCGCGTCGGCTTGCCCTGCTGCAGGTTCAGGAGGAATTTGAGCGCCCTGTCGAAGACGCCGATCTGGTGGGCGAGCGGCACCGGACCATGCCATTCCATGAAATTCATGCCGATATCGAAATCCAGCGACCAGTCGGCCTGGGTCGTCACCATGCCGGCATCCATCCAGAGATTGCCGTCACGCTGGTCGACGATGCAGAAATCTCCCTGAGCCTGGCGGGTGATGTATTCAAGCGGCTCATAGGGCAGCGTCGAACGGTCGCCGAAGGTGAAACTGTCGTCGATGCCGAGCGGCCGGTTGATCCAGCGCCACTGGTCGCCGTTCCTGATCAGCGTGAAATGCTCGGGATAGCCGGCAGCCTGCTCTTCCATCAGGAGTTCCAGCGTATCCCATTGCGCCGTCATCATATGCGGCAGTGCCTGATAGCGCAGCGGATCTTCCTTCAGCACCAGCGCCCGATCCTGCATCTCGGCGACGTAATGTTCGTCGACATCGATGAGGCTTTCGAAGACGGTGCCTTCACGGCCCTTCACATGCGGCTCCATGTTGACCGAATACATGTATTCGTCGCGATCGAAGGGAAACGGAAAGCGCCGAATGTTTTCCGGGCTGTTGCGATAAGTGAAGTCGTCGCGGAAGGTTTCTTGTTTGAAGGCGATGGCCATGTCCGTTCTCCTTGTTCCGCTTTCAGCTCTAGAGGTCGAGGCTGAGCCTGTTTCCCTCGAAGCGGGAGACACAGATCATCACCTTGCGGCCGGAGGCCTTTTCTTCGTCAGTCAGATAGACATCCTGATGCAGGAGCCTGCCCTCGCAGGCCGCAACTACCGTTTCGCATTGTCCGCAGGCGCCTCCTCGACAGAGGAAGGGCGCGTCAACGCCCGCCGCCTCGATCGCCTCCAGCATGCTTTCGTGATGGCCGACATGAACCGTCTTTTCCGACCGCAGCAGCTCTATGTCGAAGGGCTTGCCCGGCTGGGAGGATAGAAACCGTTCCGAATGCAGGTTCTGCTCCGGCCAGCCGGCCTCCAATCCCGCTCTCAATACGCCATCAATCATGCCCGAGGGGCCGCAGACATAAAGATGCGTGCCGAGCGGCTGGCTGTCGAGCAGGCGGGCGAGAGGAATGAAGTTGCTCTCCGCATCGCAATAGATCTTAACCCGATGCTCGTAGCGGTCGACCAGTTCCCGGCAATAAGCGCCACGATCGTGGGAGCGTACCGCATAATGCAGCTCGAAATTGGCACCCTCGCGGGAAAACTGCTCCATCATCGCGATGAAGGGCGTAATACCGATCCCGCCGGCGATCAGAAGATGCTTGCGGGCACGCCAGTCCGGCTGAAAGAGGTTGACCGGATAGGAGACCTTCATCTCGTCTCCTTCGCGCACCTTCTCGTGCATGAAGGTCGAGCCGCCGCGGGAATTCTCGACATGCAGCACGCTGATCTCATAGGCCGAACAATCCTGCGGCGGCGACATCAGCGAATAGGCATTGCGTCGCATATGGCCTTCGTCATTCATCGAGACGATGATATGTGCTCCGCCGGAAAAATAGGGCATCGGCCGGCCATCGAGGCGTTCGAAACGGAAGCGCTTGATGCGGTCGACGACCGGCGTCACCTTCGTTACGCGGACAGGAATTTCTGTACCACCGCTCACAGGAACAATTCCTCCGGATCAGGGGCGCTACCCGGCTCTTCGGCATCGATATTGACGCCCTGGAAGGCGCCGAGCCGGCGCGAATAGTGGTCACGTACGAGGAGCGGCAGGCCGCAATGGCTGCAGGTAAACGGGCTATGCGTGACGTTCTCGGTGATGCCCTTGCAATGCACGCATTGCACCCGCCGCGCGAGAGATCCACGATGTTCCGCAATGATCGAGGCGTGGTCCATGCCATGATCGAGGGCGACCATCATCGCCTGACCGATGAAACCTTCGGTGCCTGATATATAGAGCCTCGTCCCCATATGGGCTGTTGCCAGCGATCCCTTCAATCGAAAGAGCAGAGTGGCAATCGTCGGGGCAACGAAGAACATGTCGGCGTCGAGATGGCGAAGCGCCTCGTCATGACCGGCTCCCTGTGAACCGCGAGCAACATAGAGGATCTCGCTGCGAGAAAGAATGCCTGCGTCAAGTGCCTCTTTCTGGTCGAGGAGTGCATGTGCGCCCTCCCCCTCCAGTGCGAAAATATGATGCCGGGCATGCGGCTGGATTGTGAGACCCTTGTAGACCGGCCGGCTCTTGATGCCTTCGACAAGCATGCCTTCGCCTCCTTAACCGACCGCCGTCCTCTTCTTCTTTTCCGGATCGTCGAAGGGCAGCGCATGGGCAATCGCGCTGGTCTTCAGGGTCTTGCCGCGCACCTCGAGCTTCGTGCCCTGGACGGCCTTGTCGACGTCGAGACGGGCGATCGCCATCGACTTCTTCGTCAGCGCAGAATAGCTCGGGCAGGTGATGACGCCGACCTTTTTTCCGTCGGCGTAGACTTCGTCGCCGAGATCGGCCGGGCCGTCGGCATCGATCAGCATGCCGAAGATCTTGAAGCGTTCCTTGCCCTTTAGCCGCGCATGTTCCTCGGCGCCACGGAAGCCGGTCTTGCCGGGGCTGACCGTGAAATCGAGGCCAAGCTCCCACAGGCTATCGCCGGGCGGCTGGTCGGCAAAGGGATACATCTGCGAGTTGTCGTAGGGATAGAAGAGCAGGTAGCTCTCGACGCGCAGCATGTCGAGCACAGAGAAGCAGCAGGGGATGATGCCCATATCGGCGCCTTCGGCGACGATCCGATCCCAGACCATGACGGCATCCTGGCCACGCACGAAGATCTCGTAGCCGCGCTCGCCGGTATAGCCGGTGCGCGAGATCATGACCGGGGCGCCGAACAGGGTCGTCTGCATGTGATGGAAATATTTGAGGTCGCGGATGCCGGGCACATATTTGGCGAGGTAGTCGACCGCGAGCGGTCCCTGCAGCGAGAGATCATGCAGGTCGTCGTCGAAGAGCACGGCGCAATTGCGGCCGGCGGCCTGCTTGACGATCTCCTCATGGCCGGAGCCGGAGCCGTGCACCAGCATCCAGGAATTCGGGCCGGTGCGGTAGACGATGCAATCGTCGGTGAAGTGACCGCGGTCGTTCAGCATCGTCGCGTAGACCGAGCGGCCGGGATAGATCTTCGTCATGTCGCGGGTGGTGATATAGTCGAGGACGGCGATCGCATGCGGGCCGACCAGATGCACCTTCTTCAGGCCCGAGACATCCATGATGCCGGCCTTGGTGCGGACCGCGACATGCTCGTCTGACATGTCCTTGTCGTAGGTCCAGGCGGTTCCCATGCCGCTCCAGTCCTCAAGCTTCGATCCGAGAGCGCGATGCCGATCCGCCAAGGCGGAGAAACGCCAAGATAATGCCATTTCCGTTCCCTCTTATTTCCTCTACGGAATATTTATTTCCTGACTATATTCGTCTTTCACGCTGTGGCAAGCCGATCCCGGTGATTTTTGTCGGCTGTCCCAGCGGCATTTTCACTAGAATACCGGCGGCGTGAGCCCTGCCGAACGATGGGCGGCAATCACGGTGTTGGCCATCAGCATGGCGATCGTCATCGGGCCGACGCCACCGGGAACCGGGGTGATGACGGCGGCAACCGGAGAAACCTCCGCGAAGGCGACGTCGCCGACGAGCCGGGTCTTGCCCTCGCCGCGTTCGGGGGCCGCGATGCGATTGATGCCAACATCGATGACGGTGGCGCCGGGCTTGACCCAATCGGCCCTGACCATTTCCGGACGACCGACGGCGGCCACCAGAATATCGGCGTTGCGGCAGATGCCGGCGAGGTTCTTCGTGCGCGAATGGGCGATGGTGATCGTCGCATTGGCATTCAGCAGAAGCTGCGCCATCGGCTTGCCAAACAGGTTGGAGCGGCCGACGACGACAGCATTGAGGCCGGACAGGTCCTCACCATGGGTGCGGCGCACGAACACCATGGCACCGGCCGGCGTGCAGGAGACGAGGCCGGTCTTCAGATCGCCGGTCGCAAGCTTGCCGGCATTGACGACGCTCAAACCATCGACATCCTTTTGCGGCAGGATCGACTGGATGATCGGCTCGCTGTCGAGATGTTTGGGCAGCGGCAGCTGCACGAGAATGCCGTGGATCGACGGATCGGCATTGAGCGAGGCGACGAGGGCTGCAAGTTCCTCCTGGCTGGTCTCGACCGGCAGCGTGTGCTGGACGGATTTGAAGCCGCATTCCTTGGCCATGCGGCTCTTGGAGCTGACATAGGTGTGGCTCGCCGGGTCGTCGCCGACAATGATGACCGCAAGGCCCGCCTGGACGCCTTTGGCGGCTTCTAGCGCGGCATTTGCCGATTTAACGGTTTCGATTACGGAAGCGGCAACCTGCTTGCCGTCGATTACTGTCGTCACGCGTCTTCTCCGCCCAATTTCGCGCCAGTCTATTCGCCCGCGTCGGGAATGATTTCCCGATAACGCCCTATCCCGTTTAAAAACGGCAAATGCAAGAGCAATCTGCGGTCGGGCGTTCGCTTACCGTGAGACCTGGTAGGCATGCAAGCGATCGCGCAGGCTGGCGATCTGCGAGCGCAGCGCATCGACCTCCTCAGCCGCTTGCGGGACCGGCGCCGGCTCTGGTGTCTGCACCAACGCCGGCACCGGTGCAAGTTCAGGCACGGGGGTGAGGATTGGAGCCTCGACGGAAACTTGGACCCGCACCTGTTCGGGCTGTCGGCGGAAGAAACGCGGCACGAAGGCGAGGCCGAGGCCGACTGCCAAACCGGCAAAGCCACCAACCAAGGCACTGAAACCGAAATTACTGTCGCCGGAAACCGGCAGCACAAGAGCGGGCTTGCGAACCGTGACCCGGCCGTCACCACCGATGGCACCTGTCGTGGAGACCTCCTCTTCCAGGCGCGATCGGGCTGCCGACGCCTTTTCCCGCAGTTCGGTCAGCTTGGCGAGATCGACGCCAGTATCGCGGCTCTGGGCAATCAGCGCGTTGCGGCGATCGCTGAGCTGTCTGCGCGCATCGACGGCCGCCTTGGCTGCTGCATTTGCGTTCTGGGCGAGGCGCGCCAATTCCTTGCCGATGTTATCTTTCAGACCATCGACCTCGGACTGCTGTTGGAGCAGGCGCGGATGGCGCGGTCCGAGGTCTGCCGAAAGCTGTGCCAATGCGGTCTTGGCAATCGCGTATCTATCGCGCAGATCCGACAGGGCGGGCGAGATCATATCCGGAGCGAGTGAGCCTTCCAGCACGTCCGCCAGCTTAGCGGCCTTCAGCTTGTCGGCCTGTTCCTTGGCGGTCAGGATATTGTCGTCGGCATTCTTCAGATCGGCATCGAGCCCGGCGATCTGGCGCTGCAGCTGCGTCGCGACCTTGACATTGCCCTCGCCGTTCTTCTGACCGAAGGCCGTGAGCTCTGCTTGAGCCTGATCATTTTCCTTCTTCAAGGCGGTGGCCATCTCGGCCGCTTTGCCCATGGCGCTGCCACCCGTCACCGCATCGGACAGTCGCATGGCGATGCGCGTCGATTTGCCGCCATCGCCTGTCGTTACCATCAGACGGATCGTGCCAGTGCGGTCGTCGGGAATAATCGCCATCGCAGATTTCAGCGCGGCCTCTGCACGCGATGCCGGATCGGCGGCCGCACCGCTGCCGGAGAGAAGATCGAAGGCCACACCCAATGCATTGGCGCTGTTACCGGCAAATTCCGGATCGCGGTCCAGCTTCAGTGCCGCAACGGCAGAGGTGATGACAGGTACCGAAGACAGTCTTTTGACGGTATCCCCAACGAGTGCAGCCCGGTTACCTGCGCCTGCATCCACGGCAAGCGTCGTTTCTGCGGTGTAAAACGCGGGGGAGGATGGCATCAGGATGGGGGTGGCAGCGCCGCCAAACGAGAGGGCAGCCACGATGAGAGCACTCCTGATCCAGTTCGGGCGCCGCATTTCGCCTGAAGCTGTCGAAATGGATGCTTTTTCAACGGGAGCGACGTGGTGAACCTGGACGAATTGCGTCATTGGCTCTGGCGCAGGACGAGAGCGTTCAGGAGCGGGAGCAGAGGCGATATCGTTTGCAGCCTGAAGACGCGAACCGAGGATCGTTTCGATCCGGTCCACCAGCGGTTCGGTCTGCCGCGCTTTCGCACGCTGTTCGTCGAGCAGCCGGCCTATGGCGCGCAGCAGTTCAGCTTCGGAAGGAAGGACCTCCGGCGGATGGGTGCTCTTTTCGGCATGACTTTGCCGCTGGCCGCGCGAAGAGGTGGTTGCGCGATCATGGAAACTGCTTTTCGCCCTGGAATCGTGCATTGGCGTCACATCTCATGCGCATGATGGCCGAGTTCGCTCAACCGCGCTGACGCGGAGGATTAAGCTACTCTAAATATACATGGCAAAGAAATGGTTAACCGGAACCTGCAGAAATCTGTAATCAGCCGGCTTTCTTCATCTGCTCGATTCTCTTCTGTTCGCCTGTAGCTAGCGCCCGTTCATCCGGCTGACTGAGGATGCGCGCACGCCGGCTGAAGCGATACTGGAAGACCCGGAAGAGGAAGACCGGAATACCGAGAATATAGCGGCGCCAGAGGCGCGTCGGCTCCTGTACCAGGCGGTAGGCCCATTCCAGACGCATCATGCGCACGGTCTTCGGGGCGCGTGGCACGGTGCCCGAAACGAAATCGAAAAGTGCACCGACCGTCAGGACGAGACGTGCATGATCGGCGCGGATATTCTGGCTAACCCATTTTTCCTGCAGCGGCGTGCCCATGCCAACGATCAGGATATCGAGCTTCTGGCGCTCCACCTCGGCGATAACGGGTTCGGGATTGGCCTTGTCGAAAAAGCCGTCAGAGATCACGAAGAATTCGTGCCAGGGCGCGTGCCTGGAAAAGTTCTCGGCTGCCTTCTCAACGACCGCGCGCGTGCCACCGATAAGGCCGATCCGACGCGGCGCTTCCATGAAAGTCAGGAAGGCCGGTACGAAATCGGTGCCATTCAGATTTGCGGGAAACGGCGAACCATGCGTGACCTGAGATGCGATATTGAGACCGATGCCGTCAGGCAGAACGAGGTTGTGCGACATGATCTGATAATACTCATCGTCGCGCAGGGCCGTCAGCATGTTATGGGCGTTGACGAAGCAAACCACGGTCTGCCCGACGGGAATGGAAGCCAGTTCGTTGATGAAAACCAGCGCGTCGTCCCAGCCGAGATCGCAGACCGGCAGATCGAAAATCGTCCGCCGCGATGCAAGCACCGCAAAGTTTGCAATCAGATTCATTCCAACCTCCTGCCGAGGGTGCGTCATGCGCCCGACATCCCGGAAAATAAGCCTACGTTTCCGCAGCGGAGGTCTTGTGAAGACCAGCAGCGTCCTGCCTGAAGCGATCTCCCCCAACCCCGTGGCGGCCATCCTCCCAAGCTTGTGCCGCGTTTATACCAACTCGGTTTCAAACAACCCTTAGGAAAAATCCTTGGATTTTCCTGCGCGCATAAGTAGTTCATTAACCAAGGCATGAACGCAGAAACGGCGCCTTTCGGCGCCGCCTTTTACTGGTCGGTCGATGGTGATCAGTGACTGGCGGCTGGAGCCGGCGTTCCGGATGCAGGCGCGGTCTCGATGATCTTGACCGGCGCGCCAACCTTCTGCGGCTTGCCGCCGGAAGTGTCCTTCACGTCTTCTTTCGAAAGGTAGTCGAGTTGTTCCAGCATGACTTCGGCCACATATTCACCGCCAAGACGCTCGTTCATGCCCTTCTTGATCTCTTCGCGGAAAGCTCCGGGATCGAAGGCCTTGATGTTGGAAACGTCGATCATCTTGTTACCGACGAGCAGGCTGAAGAGTTCGTCGGTCGTCATCTCCGTGATCGGCAGGTTGAGGCCCGCGATCATATCCTTGTGCATCATGAAGGAGATGCGACCGAGGAAATAACCGTTGACCGCACCGTTGCCGATGACGGGCACAGTGATGGTCTCGCCCTTCACGAGTTCGAGCGCGCTTTGCTTGGTATCCGCTGCAGCCGGCGCCGGCGCGGTCGCCATGTTCACCGAGAAATAGACCGATGCCAAGGTGACGGCGCAGACCCAGACGCCTGTGAGGACGAGCTTGATCATCAGGCATCCCGCGCGACAAACTGTTCCTGGGAATAGGTGCCGTCAGCATCGGCATCCTGCACGGCATTCTTCAGAAGATCGGCAACGGCGCGAACCGCCTCCAGATGCGCTTCGACGCGACGGGCGTTCAGCACCAGCTTCTTCTTGAGACCGTGAAGCTGGTCCAGATGCGAAGCGGCAAGTTCGGCCGGATCGGTGTCACGGAAAAGCATCGAGAGCTCGTACAGGCACCGGCTCTTATGTGCATTGGAGACCTTGAGATCGAACTGCGGATCGCTGCCGATCCGAGTGTTCTCATTGTCGATTATCATTTCGAGGCGTCCGAGAACGGATTTGATCCTGTATTCGTTCGAAACTATTTCCATTTTATCCTCGATTATGCGTCGCTTGTTGCGGACTTATTGTCGGCAGTCGGAGTGCCGAAGGTCTTGCGCTGAAATTCGTCGATCATGCTCATCGCGGTCTTGCGATCGTCTTCATCCGTGGAGGCGTTGACGATCTTGCCTTCCTGGCGATGGAGCTGCTCGGCATACATCTGCTTGGCGATGCCGATGCCGTCACCCTTGGCCATGACGTTGCCGAGCTGCTCAGCCATCATGCCCTTCCAGATGTCACCCGTTGCGCCCTTGCCGAAGACATTCTCGGCATCGCTCGGCAGCATGGACTTCACGAAGTTCTGCAGAACCATGGCCTCGAACTTCCGGTAGGTTTCCGGTACTTCCTCGGTCTTGGTACGGTTCTGAATGTTGTTCAGTCCGCTCTTCTGCTTGACGTGGTCGAGAATGTCGACTGCGGAAGAAAAGCCGTTGCCGCTGTCGGCGAGGCTCGTTGCAGCAAAGGCTGCGCGGTTGGCCTTCAGCTTTTCCTGGGCAGCCTGAACCTCCATGGGGTCGGCCGCCTTGACGACGTCCATCACCAGATCGCTGGGGGGTGAAATAGCCACGTTACAATCCTCTAATGTAAGATCGTGGCGATTATTATTTTTGAAGCTTGCTGGAGGCTGGCGTTGCGAATTGCTGATCGATTACGTCGTAAACCGCATTGTCATCTGCTTCGCGACGCTCTGCCTGGAGGGCATCGAGCATGTTTTCTTCAAGCCGGTCACCTTTGGCACGCTCGCGCGTCAGGCGCATTTCGTGCACCTGCTGCATGCCGGTCAACTGCTGGTCCTTGATGCTTAGCCTGCCGAATCGGTCGGCATAACTCTGCGAAAAAGCACGATGGATAGGGTCCAGCGAACCGAGCGCAAGAATGGCGACATCCATGGAGGCATTGACTTCGGCGCGCTGGCGGCTGGTTTCTGCGAGATCGTATTCCGCCATCTTTTCAAGATGCCGTTGCACCGCGACCAGGCGCTTGAGTTTGTCGGAACGCTTCTTCTCGATCATCGCCCCTCACCTTCCCACATATAGTGCAGCGAAGGATTGGCCGAACTGGCTGATCATTGCCGCGATCGAGAAATAGAGCAGAAATAGGCCGCCCATCAGCAGATAAGGCGTAGAGATGAAGTAGACCGGAATCTGGGGCGCGAGCTTGTTGATGAAGCCGATCGAGATGTTGAAGATCAGCCCGTAAATCAGATAGGGGCTCGCCAGCCGCAGCATGATGTAGGTGGTCTGCTCCAGCGTATCGGTAAAGGTGATGAGCGTGGAGCGCATCTGCATCAACCCGCCGAAGGGCATGGTCGTGTAGGAATCGATCAGCGCGCGGAAGACGATGTGATGGAAGTCCATGATGAAGAGAACCATCAGACCGGTCATCGTGATAAAGGCCGTCAAGCTGATTTCGGCCGAGTCTTCGACGACATCGCTTGTGCTCGGCTGTGTGTAGCCAACCATCATGGAGACGATCGAGGCGGCGAATTGCAGGCCGAGCGTATAGAGCCGGGCGAGCATGCCGTACATCACACCGATCAGCGATTCGCTGAAAATCAGGCCGATATAGGTGCCCGAACTGGTGTGAACGGACGGATAAACCGTGTCCCAGAGCACCGGCAGCACCGCAAGCGAAAGTCCGCCGGCGATGAAGACGCGCAATTGCTCCGGCACACGGGCGGAAGAAAAACCCGGAAGGGTCAGCACACAGCCACCGATCCGGCAGAAAACCAGAAACAGCGCCAGAACTGTCCCTTGCGGGTCTGAAATCATGAAATCGAGCCCAAAATCTTGATTTCGATGCCCTTGGCCAGTTCCACATGCGAGAGCACGGGAAGCGTTGCGAAGAGTCGCTCGATGATCATGCGGACATAGGAGCGTGTTTCCGGCGACGTGACAAGGGCGAATGGCAGGCCTCTATCCATGAATTCACGGATAACCTTCGTGGCCTGTTCGCTAAACTCTTCCAGAGTGCGCGGGTCGATGTCGAATTCGACGACTTCGCCCTTGGCATCGCGCTTGAGCGCCTGGTGGAAGGCGAGATCCCATTTGCTGCCGAGTCGCAACACGCGCAGCACACCGTTGTCCGCCAAGTCGCCGCAGAGTTGCTGGGCCATGCGGATGCGGACGTGTTCGACGATCTGCTCCGTCTTTCTGACATGCGGGGCAAGTTCGGCAACCGCTTCCAGAATGAGGTGCAGGTTGCGGATCGAGACACGCTCGGCGAGAAGCAGCTTCAGCACCGCCTGCAGGCCCGAATAGGACATGTGCGACGAGCAGATCTCGTCTGCGAGCTTCTTATATTCGGGGTCGAGACGATCGATCAGGATCTTCACGTCCTTGTAGGAGAGAAGCTGCGGCAGGTTGTTTCTGATAACCTCGCTCATATGTGTCAACACGACCGAGACGTTGTCGATCGGCTGGAAGCCCTCGCGCTTCAAATCTTCGGCGAAGTTTTCAAGGATCGAAACCGCCGGCATGCCGAATGCGGGTTCGCGAATCTCGTCGCCCGGAATGCTCGGCTTGCGGCCAGCGCCAGTGACGACGAGAACTTCGCCGACGCGCAGAAGGTTCGAAGCAACGGTCGTGCCGTGGATGCGGATCTGGTACGACTTCTCGGGAATGCCGATATCGTCCGTGACCTTGATTTCCGGCACGACAAAACCGTACTGGGTGGCAAACTTCTTGCGCATCTTGCCGACGCGGAAGGCGAGCTCCTGGTGGGCGCCAAGCAGGCGGGTCGAAACCATCTTGCCAAGAGCAAGCTCGATTTCGGACGTGCGGAGAACCGACTTGACCGAGTCCTTTTCGAGCTCCTTGTTCTGGACAACCTTCTTTTCCTCAGCATCACGGCGGATCTTGTTTTCGGCTTCGACCTGACGCGGAATGAACCAGGCCCCGAAGGCGAGAAGACTGCCGAGGATCACGAAGGGGACAAACGGCAGGCCCGGCATCAGGGCCAGGACGAACATCAGCACGGCCGAGACGGAGAGCGCGCGGGGATAGCCGCTCAGTTGATTGACGACCGCCTGGTCGGTGGAGCCGGTGGTGCCGCCGCGCGAAACGAGAAGGCCGGCGGCGAGCGAAACGATGAGGGCCGGCATCTGCGAGACGAGGCCGTCACCCACCGACAGCTTGACGAAGACGTCGGCCGCTTCGCCGATCGGCATTCCGTGGCGGAAGTAACCGATGATGATGCCGCCGAAGACGTTGATGGCGGTAATGAGAAGACCTGCGACCGCGTCACCGCGAACGAATTTCGACGCACCGTCCATGGCACCGAAGAAGGAGCTTTCTTCTTCCAGTTCCTTGCGCCGGCGCTGGGCTTCCTTCTCGTCGATGATACCGGCCGAAAGGTCGGCGTCGATCGACATCTGCTTGCCGGGGATGGCATCCAGGGTGAAACGCGCGCCGACTTCCGCGATACGCGTGGCGCCCTTGGTGATGACGATGAAGTTGATGGTGATGAGGATCAGGAACACGATCAGACCGATGACGAAGTCACCAGACATGACCAGGCTTGCAAAGCCGGCGATGACGCCGCCCGCAGCATCGTGCCCCTCGTTGCCGTGCGAAAGGATGACACGGGTCGTCGCAATGTTCAGCGCCAGTCGCGTCATCGTCGCGATCAGAAGGATGGTCGGGAAGGACGAGAAATCGAGAGGTTTCTGGATCCACAGCGCGACCATGAGAATCAGCACCGAGAAAGCGATCGAGAATGCCAGCCCCATGTCGATCAGGAACGGCGGGATCGGCAGGAAGAGGATGCAGATGATGCCGATGATGCCCATGGCAAAGCCGACATCACGCAGGCTCGGAGCGACTTTCGGAAGGGGTAGTGCAGGTGGTTGCGCCATAACGATTCCGTCTCTTCATGAGAGGAGGCGAACATCAGAGTCCGCCCAGTTCGGATCGACAGTTAAATGGCGAAGCTTGCGCGAAGTTGGCTCAGAAGCCGGACTGGATTCGCGAGAAGACCAGATTGGTAAAAATGGAAATCTGGGAGCCCACGAAAGGGGCAGAAATACCGACCGTCACCAGAACGGCAACGATCTTCGGGACGAAGGTGAGCGTCGCTTCCTGCACCTGTGTGAGCGCCTGAATCAGCGCGATCACGAGACCGACGACCATTGCCGCAATGACCGCAGGACCCGCGGCAACGAGAACGGTCCAGATCGCAGCCTGGAACAGGTCGAGTGCATCAGCTTCATTCATCGTCAGGCAACCTCATATCGCCTCGAAAGCAGCCAGCCCGGCTTTAACCGGACTGGTATTTTTGACATCACCCAAACGAACGAGCGTCAGATCCCATCCGTTTCGTATGCACCGTCGTCACTTCAGGTATCATCCGAACCGCTATCGTCGCCCGAAGTGTTGGTCGGCGCCGAATCAGAAACGGAGATACCGGCCTGGATGAGAATTTTACCGCCATTGTCCAGCGTTGCAATGAGGCCGTCGGAATAAACCTTGACGGATTCGACCGTACCCTTGGTCTTGCCGTCGGCGCTTTCCATGTACTTGCCGATATAGCCGCTTGCCTGGGTCAGGCTGGAGCTCGTCAGCAGCGTGTCGAGCTTCGAGTTCGTCTGGATCGTCTGCTCGACCTGCGAGAAGCTCGCGAGCTGCGACATCTGCTCGCTGGCATCCATCGGATCGGTCGGATCCTGGTTTTTCATCTGCGCGACGAGCAACTGAAGGAAGTTGTCGTAGTTCAGCGTGGCCTTCTGCTGCGCGGTATTGGACGAGCCATACGTGCTGCTGCCTCCACCTACGCTCTGAGTTCCATCTACCGCCATGGTGCGATCTCCCTGCGAATCTGCTCGACCATTGTCGGGGGCAGCTCGTGATTGTTGAGAATGCCGTCTTCGATCGTGTAGAGACCGCGAATCGCCTTCAGCGCGTCGAAGGCGCGGCCAGTCGAAACGAGTGCATCGATGCGCTTCAGTTCGGCGAGGATTTCCTCGTTCTTGAAGCATGTGAGCAGCATCGTGATCGACTTGCGGAACATCGCCGTCGAATGTTCTTTGCCCTCGGGATTGATGAGGATCATCTGGGCAATGAAGTAGAGCTGGCGCAGCGGCGTGGTCGCGCCTTCCGGCTGAAGCACGTGATTTTCGAGAAGGAACGTCACATCATTCAGGAATTCCAGTGCGACCTTACGGTCGACACGCAGGACAGCGCCGTTGATGAAGATTCTTTCTCCGGCTTTCAGAGAAATGCGAAGTGTACTTTTCATTTAAGTCCATCCCTGATGATGGTGGTAACGTCGATGATGCCCTGGTAGTTATTCGACTGACGTTTTCTAATTCTGTCGCATTCCTTCAATATCCAGATCGCAATCGAGATGAGGTTCGCCCTGAGCTCGACTTCCAACTGGTTGTCGGGATGCTTCAAATCCTCAATGAAGCTGATCCACACCCTTCGCGTATAGAAGAGAGCTTCAATAGCCTCCCGGCTGTACTTCTCTTTGTCGCGCGCCACCGAAAGCAGTTCGATCGAGCGTTCGAGAACCTGCCATTCCCGCTCTTTCGCGTCGGCAACCGAGTCTTGCATGACCTCGGCATAAGAGAACTGATACATTCATGCATCCTTCTTTATATTGCGCGCCTTTGCTCATCAAAGGTAGTTTACGAGACTCAACTGCTGGATCTTCGATACGATCGTGTAGGCGGTTTCGAGCTGGGTTTCCAAAGTCTTAACAAGGGTCGAGGCCTCATAGGGATCGACGCCCTGGATATCAACGAGCTTGGTCTGCATGATGTTCGACTGGGCATCGAGGGCATCATTTGCCTTCTCGACGCGCTCCTGTGACAGACCGAGCTGACTACCCTGAGTGACGATACCCGTGGTGGCTCTGGTCGTATAGGTGATCGCCTTTGAAGAGACCGCGCTCATCGCGTCCGAGCTGAGGCTCTGCCCCATCAGCGCAGAGGTCACCACCGTCGCCAGAGCGAAGTAACGCATGCCTTCGGAATTGGCGTTGGTCGAGGATTCAACGACTTCCGAATTGCTGATACGGCTCGTCATATTCTGGCTGGACGCCTTCGACCAGCCAGTCGTCGGGTCCGTCCAGGCCGTTTCGCTGAACATTGGCTCGACCTTGGTCTCGATGAAGGTCTTCATCTCGTCGCCGGTAAGTTGGTTAACCGGCTTCGGTGTCGGCAGGCCTGCCGCATAGGCGTTCAGAGCTGTCACGATCGCCGCCGAAGTCGCAGCGGTTTTATCCGTCAGCGGCTGGATGTCGGTGTTGATGCCGGCAAAAAGATATTCGCCGTTCACCATCGAGTTCGACGTGTCCATCATCGTGGAAAGCGCGCTCGTGGCCGACTGGATTGCGACCGTGATGCTGCCCGGATCGTGGCTACTCTGAAGTGCGGTCAGCTTGGAGAGAAAGCCGTCGCCCGCCTTCTTCATTTTATCGAGCCCGGTTTGAGCCGATTCCATACGAGCGTCGACGAGGGCATTGCTCAGCTTGATCGATTTGATGCGGTCGACTTCACGGGTAAAGTCGATGCTCTTGGCTGCGTAACCGCCAAGCGACACACCGATATCTGCGTAGGTGCCCGTGGTCGCTTCCATCGTCGCCTTCGTCATCTGGTTCTGCGCCTGACGGATCGTCAATCGCATGGCGTTTTGGATGGCCGAACTTGAAATAAATGAGCTTTTCATGGCTTAACTCGCAATATCCAGCAATGCTTTCAACATTTCGTCAACGGCATTCAAAATCTTTGTCGCCGCCTTGTAGGACTGCTCTATATCGAGAAGGAGCGTCAGTTCCTCATCGAGGTTGACACCGGTTTCATTGGAATAAGCTTCATCGGTTCGTGCTGCGGCAGCTTGAGTATTTTCCGCCGCCGTCGTCGCGTTGCTGCGGTTCTGCTCGAGCCAGCCGATAGAATTGGTGGCAAAGGTCAGGATGCTGACATTGGTGTCCAGACCGGTACTCGGATCGAATGCAATCCCCGAATCCATCGACGTATAAAGACGGTCGAGTTCCGCGGTATAACCGCTCGAACCCGTCGGGTTCGCAGCCGTGCTGCTTGCATTGATGTTGCCGTCACGCAACCGCATCGGATCGCCGCCCTTGGAGGTGACGACACGGTCGTTGATCGCGATCGTTCCGGCGATGCCCTTGATGACGGTGCCAGCCGGCGGAACCCCGCCTGCGGTGCCGGTCGTCGGGTTTGTCCAGACGAAGAGGCCAGGATTGCCGTCTTCCTGGTAAAGGTTCACGAGGCCACGAGCGACTTCGTCGAGCTGGCTCTGGAACGTCGGTGCGATATCGTCGCGGATCTGCAGAAGCGAAGCCAGGCTACCCTTGGCATTGGTCGTCGAGCCCGAGCCCATATTGACGGCCACACCATCGACATAGACCTTGTTGCCGACTGTGTCGGCCGCATAGGATTGTGTCGGCTCAAAGCTGACCGTGCGCGGGATCGTCTCGAACAGCGTCGTGCCGTCGGCTGTATAGAGCACCATGTCGTTGTTAGCGCGTGTCGTCGTAGAGACGCCAACGATCTGGTTGATCTGCTTGAGGACCTTTTCGCGCTCATCGAGAGCGCTCGAAGGATCTTCGTTGGATGATGTCGCCTTCTTGACGGCATTGTTGGCCGTTTCGAACTGCTTCAGCAGGCTGTTCAGCGAGTCGACCTGGTTCTTGACCTGCTTGTCGGCATCGGCACGCTGCTGCTGCACCGCCTTGGAGGCATTGTTCAGCGAGGTTACCACGTCCTGCGCCGCCGTAATCGCACCCTGGGCGGCAATGAGGTCGCCCGGGGTGGCGCGGAAGGTTCCAAGCTTGTCGCGGAAGGTACGCAGGGCCGTTTCGGGCGAGGTTTCGTTATCGTTGCCGCCCATGATCGACTTCAGATCTTCGAGGCCGCTCAGCAGAGTTTGCTGGGCGCTGTCCTGTGAGGACGCCTTGAGATACTGTTTCAGCAGCGCATCTTCCTGTGCGCGGCTGATCTTGACCACCTGGGCGCCGTTCAGCGAGGTGGTGAGCATCGCCTGCCGGCGCACATAGTCCTTGTTGCCGGCGTTCGAGATATTGTTCGATACGATGCTGCTCTGCGCGCCCGTATTGTTGAATATGCTCTGCGCGGTGTTAAGTGCTGAAGTGAGCGACATGGCTTACCCGTTACCCTTATTAACGCTTGAGGTTGACGAGAACGTCCATGAGATCGGAACCCGTCTGGAACACCTTGGAGTTGGCGGTGTAGCTGCGCTGGGATTCGATCATCTCAGTCAGTTCGCCGGCGAGATCGACGTTCGAGCCTTCAAGGGCGCCCGACTGGATCTTGCCCAAGCCGCTGGTCTGCGGGAAACCGGTGACGGTCACGCCCGACTTGCCGTTGGCCGAGTAGACGTTGCCCGACATCAGCGTCAGCAGGTCCGGGCTCGGTACGTTGGCGAGCGGGATCTGGAAGACGGGCTTGGTGCTGCCGTCATCATACTTGGAGTAGACAATACCATCGGAGTCGATGGTGATATCGACCGGCGAATTTGCGCCCTGGCCGTCGACGTTACCTGTACCAGAAAAATTGTCGCCGACCTGGGAAAGATCGAGCTTCATATTGATGGTGAGGCCGGTTACCGGATCGACGATGTTGGTCGTCGACGGGGCCGCGGGGACCGTCATCTGGCCTTTGTCATTGAACTGGATCGAGGTGACATTCACGGCCGCTGAGGAATAGGGGAACGAGCTGGTGCCCGTCGTCGCCTTATCGGCATTGCGAAAGACTGCCATTTCCCACTGGGTCGTGCCGGCTGCGGCCGGCGGCGATGCGGGATTGGGAACCTTCGTGTAGTAGATGTCGTACATCACCTTACTGCCGAGCTTGTCGTAGGTGACCATCGAGTATTTCTGCGTGTCGGAAGTCGCCGTAGCGGCGTTTGCGCTTGGCAGGTTGGCCGGAACCGTCACAATCTTTGCGCCGGGCTTCAGGTTGCCGGTCCACGAACCGTTTGCGGTCGGAACCGCCGCCAACTTCTGGTCGCCGAGAACGTTGATCGGAACGAGGCCGTCAAAACCGTTGACGACGACCGCAGGAGCCGAAGAGCCCCATGGATAACCCATGAGCGTGAAGCCGGCCGAGTTGACGAGGTTGCCGCTGTCGTCCTTCGTGAAGTCACCGGCACGGGTCAGGACGGGAACACCGTCGGCGCCCTGGACGATGAAGAAGCCGTCACCGGAGATGGCAAGGTCGTAACCGGAGGTCGTGTAGGAAATATCACCCTGGTCGGAAACGGCCTGACGAACCGTCGTCGTCACGCCGCCCGAGTTGTAGTTACCGGAGCCCGATGGCAGGACCAGCGACGAGAACGCGGTCGAAACTGCCTTGTAGCCGCTGGTGTTCACGTTCGCGATGTTATCGGAGACGGTGCTGAGGCGGTTTGCCTGCGCATTCATCCCCGATACTGCCGTCTTCATGCTGCCAAAAATGCTCATCTGAAAACCTCGTTTTACCTGCTAAGTGCAACAGTATTTGGCGGGCCTTGCGTGAAGCTGTCTGTTGTGCCCGGTCGCCGACCGAAATATTCCGGCTTTCCCGCGCGGCACGACCCGCGCCGAAAAATCAATTCCAATCAATGCAGTAGCCAAGGAAGCGCTTGGAATCGACCGGGTCGACGCCGAGCTTCTTGCGCAGCTTCTTGCGCAGCTTGGAGATGTGGCTTTCGACGACGTTTTCTTCGACTTCCTCGTCGAAAATGCCGTAGATCGCATTGAAGATCTGGGTCTTGGTGACGCGACGGCCGCGATTGGCAATCAAATATTCGAGGATGCGGCGCTCGCGGCGCGGCAAAGCGAAGGTCTCGCCGTTGATTTCCGGATCGCGCCCATCGGAGAAGACGCGGATGGCACCGATGTCGGTGTGGTTTGCGATCGCCTTCAGGCGACGGCGGATTGCAGCGGCGCGCGCGAGAATCTCACGCGGATGCACCGGTTTGCGTACAACGTCGTCCACGCCGCAATCGAAAAGCGCAAGCGTGTTTTCGAGCGAGGGCTGATCGCTGACAGCGATCACCGGCGCCATCGAGCGATCCCTGATCGCACGCGGCAATTCCATGGCGCGCTGCCCCTGGCCGATCAGGAATGCCTCGACCGCGGCGATATCGGAATCAGCCGCCGTCTGCACCCATTCGCCGAATTCATTGGGATCGAAGCCGGTTGAGGGAATGCCCTCCCGACCAAACAAAGAAGTGTAACCATCCTTCACGAGCTCACGCTCATCAACCACTACGATCATTCGTCCGCCTCCGAATCAGTGTGGCACATCGATGATCTATGGATACGAATCGCGCGAATCAGCGGCTACTCGTGAAAGTTAATGGCGGAAATTAATAATTGATTAAGATTTGGGTACCGATTTGATCTACATATAGTGGGTCAATGACGTTATGCACACAAAAATTTCGTGGAAAAGTTAACACCCGCTTAATTACACCTTGCAAGCAGGAATCGTGCCGGATTCTTGCCACACTGTGGCACAGTTTGGTCACAATTGGTGAATTCAATTATTAATTGAATTAATTTCCGCAGAAATTACTCGCATTGGGAGTCCACTTGCCGTAGCCGGTGGCAACCAGATTTGCGATGACGCGGCAGACATACTGCTTCTGCGCCGGATTATTGTTCGGTCCTGCATGGTATCTGGCTACCGCCATGGTCCACGTTTCGTGACGGTCGTGGAGGTTGCGCAAGAACTTTGCTGCATATTCCACGTTGCGGTGAGGGTCGAACATTTCCTCCACGGAGCTGAAGTTCTCGCCGTGGAAATAGTGATTGATCTGCATACATCCGATATCGATGAGCTTCGCACCGCCCCTGCTGGCGGTGTCGAATTGCAGCAACGCGGCCTGCTCTGAGGCTGGAAACAGAGCCTTCCCCTCGACGTTCATCGCATAGGGATAGAGCGATCCCTTGCGCCCGGTTTCCGTCAGCCCGACCGAATAGAGAATTCCCTCGGGGATCCCATATTTGGCCGCAGCGGACTGAATCTCACGCTCACAGGCGCCGGTAGAGGCGGATGCGCTAGAGGTAAACGCTGCCAGAGCGGCTGCCGCCAGCGTCGACAGCAGAAGCGTTCTCAACACCGTTCCCGCCCGCACCATTGAAGCCTCCATCCGTCTGCCGCGCTGTCTGGTTCTGGCGCTCGCGCGCCTCGCCGCCCTGGCCTTGCTGGGCGAGCGACTGTTGCTGCTGCTGGGAAGTCTGTCCCTGGCTACTTGCCTGGTTGCCGGCATCAGCGCGTTCCACAGGGGCCATGCTGATGGTCACGTTATCGACCGCATAGCCCTGGCTGCGCAGCGCCTCGAGGATCTTGCCGTGATCTTCCTTGAGCTGGCGATAGGCCGCGCCGGTCTCGACCTTAAGATCGACGTTCAGCGTATCGCCCGACAGACGCATCGTAGCCGTGACGAGGCCAAGATCGATCGGGCTCATCTGGATCTTGAGGGTGTTTACCACCTTGCCGGTGCTTGTCCATTCGGCGGCGTTCGACAAGGCGGAGCTCGGCTGCATAGCCTGCGCCCATTCCTTGTCACCCGAAAGTGCGGCTGTCACGTTCGCGGAATTCGGGTTCTGAACCAGGCCGAGATAGCGGCGTGATTCCAGAACGGAGACATTTTCGACGCTCGACTTTGCCGACTTCTCGGAGCCCGGCTGTTCGGCGCCGATCTGCATGTCCATCGTCTGGCCACGGCCATCGGCGCGGCTGATCCTGAACGTTTTGCCTTCGACACCTTCAGTATTTTCTGTTCCCGGCACATGCGCGTCGTTGCCATGCGGGGCAACGGCTGCCAATGCATCCGACACATGCGCATCAGCCTTGGCACCGTTTACGCCTTCGGCCTTGGCGTCTTTCTTGCCGGCCGCAGCGTCATCCACCTTCGCGACGGCATGATGAGCGGAAGCCTGCAGGATAGCCGCGGCATCACCGGGCTCCTTGTTCAGCAGGCCAAGAACGTCGGTGATGTCGCCGTCGCCAGCTTCAGTGTCCGTATCGACAGCGGTGTCGCCATCGAGCGCGCTGGTCTTGATCTGCTTGGCAGGCTTGCCCACTGCCTGAGCAGCGGTCTCGGCTGCTTGATCCTTGGCACCCGGCTTGCCCAATCCAAAGACAGCTGCATCCTTGCTCTGGTCCTTTGCAGACTTCACAGGCATCTTGCCGGCGTTTGCGATGGTTTCAGACTGCGCGTCTACCTGTCCCTTGAGCGAGGCGTCGTTCAGATCGATCAGCGGCTTAGGGTTGCGGCCGCGCAGGTTGTGCGCCACGGTCTCTGCGCCATCGTTGGCGCCCTGCTGGTCGGATGTATCGACGGTATCGGCATCCTGATCGTTATTGCCGGCCTTGGAGAGGACATCCGAGAAGCCGCCATTCTGATCCGCAGCCTCGCCTTTACCGGCCCCCCGACCGGATCTTACGGACGCAGACGCATCCGTGCCGGGCGCTCCGCCCGAGACGCTGATATCCATCATCATCTTACTTGCCTTCTTGGGCCAGGAGACCGTCGATTTCGTCGAGCTTGGATCGATTGGTCGTCACGAAAGAGGTGAATGAAGGGTCGACATCCTGGCTTCTCGTGCCAGCAGAAGCCGCGCCTTCGACAACAGGTTCCGGAGCAGCGGCTGGCGCTCCTTCCGGTTGCGCAGCCGTGGCGGCTGCAGCCTGTTCAGAAGTAATTTCTTGATTAGTATTATTAGGGGTCGAGCCTTGTGTCAGGCTTGCCGGATCTGGAGCCCGCAATATCTGCTCGGCAACGGATCTTGCGGCAGCTTGCAGCGCCTGGTCCTGTGGCGAGAGCGATGCGCCGGAGATATTGGCGATATATTTGGCAGCCTGGTCAATATCGTCGGTGGGGACGTTCGCCATGCCGTTATAGAAATCGGCGAGCGGGCCAAAAGGATTGTCCGTCCCCTCGCCCAGCGACTGAACGCGCTGCGCAGCCATACGGGCAAGATCGGGCTTTCCGGCGATCGCGGCAGCGCGCGCGACACGCAGATAGACCTCGCGCTGACGCGGCGCGTCCATGAAGGACAGGATATCGACAACCGTCTGCGGACTGACATCGTGATCGTGGCTGACGATCAGCTTGACGAAGAGATCGGCGAACTGGCTGGCATAGGGCGAATGGAGGAAGCGGCGGACATAGCGTTGCGAATAGGCGAGCCCCTTGTCGACCTGCCCGGTTTCGACGCAGATGGCGACCGAGCGGCGTAGCGCCGCCTCCTCCACGATCGTACCAGGTGCATTGAGCCGCGCCCTGTCATAAAGGGTAAGAGCGTCCAGCGGCTTCGTGGCGATCAGCACATTGCCGCCGATCAGCGCCAGATAAGGGCCGATCTTCTTGCCTTCATACTCCTTAGCGGTTTCCTCCAGTGTCCTGGAGACAAGCAGGCCCTTGCCGCTCAGATATTTCCGCAACACGTCGGTGACGCGATTGTCGAAGTAGCCGTTGACGTCATGGGCGACGAGATATTCCAGCGTTTGAGGATTGCCGCCGCTCATCACATAGATCAGCGCCGCATCGACGTTGCGATCGTCATCGTAGACGGACGGATCAACATTGCGCAGGCGCTGATCGATCTTGCCAAGCATGAAGCGCTGCATTTCACCGGCGGAATGATCGCCTGCTACAACCGAGTCCTGAACGAACTGCAGGGAGCGCAGCATCTTGTACGGCGCGAGATCGTCCGCATCCGCGGCATGACCGACGGCAGGCGACATCATCGCCAGGCCGAAGACCGCATATCTGAAATAGCGATGCTGCCTGCGCGTCATACGACTATCCTTGATCTGCCTGTACGAGAATCTCGATCCGGCGGTTTGACGCGTTGTAGGGGTCCTCGGGCAGCTTGAGGCGACGGTCGGCGAAGCCGGAAACCTGGGAAATACGCTTCTCATCGAGGCCCCCGCGAACGAGCATGTAATAAGCGCTCTGGGCACGATCCATCGACAGACGCCAGTTCTCGTTGAGATCGCCCTTGAACTTCCGGCCGTCCGTATGACCACGGACGGCGACGGCGCCACCCCTCTGCTTCAGGATCGCACCGATCTTCTGCATCGCGAGAACCATTTCCTGGCGCGGCACTGCAGAGCCGATGTTGAACATGGAGTCGTCGTTCTGGTCGGAAATGCTCACCAGCAGGCCGCCCTCGGACGCCGTCACCGTCAGACCCTCGGCGAGCTTGCCTGCGACGCCCGCGATCTGCTGGGCAATCTCCTGCTGTAGTTCCTCGGCCTGCTGCTTCTGTTCGGCTTGCTTAGCCTCTTCTTTTTTGTCAGCGTCCTTGGTCTTGTCCGCCTGCTTGTCCTTGGTCTTATCCGCCTTCTTGTCTGCCTGTTTCTCTGTCGAAGCGGCGACGGCAGCGCTGTTGGGGTCCTTGCTCAGCAGAGTGGAGGGCTGGGTATTTTCGGCCTTGGCGAGTTCATTCGGTTCGGCCTGCGAATCGAGCGGCGAAGGCTGTTGCGGCTTGCCGGCGGTGGTAACTTCGACCTGCTTGGTCCAGAAATCCGGATCGAAGGGGTCGCGGTAGGCTTCGCCGCCATCGGCACCGGTCGCCGGCCCTGAATCCGCCGCACCGCCGTCACCCTTGGCGCTGACGTTTGCCTGCTGACCAACTTCCTGGGCAATCTCTGCGAGAACCGAATAGGGATTCTCGAAGAAATCGGCTTCCGAGTAATTGGTCTTGTCGCCGGAGGTCGAGGTCTGGTCCTCACCGTCAGCGGCGGACTTGCCCTGGTTCGGATTCTCTTCCTTATTCTTCGACTTTTCCTGGTTCTGCTCGCCCTCGGCCTGGTCGACGGGCTTCTTCAAGCCTTTTTCGGTCGGCTTTTCGTCGGAAAGCTTGATAGGATTAAAATAGGTCGCGATCGAGGCCTTGGTTTCTTCATTGGCGGCGTTGACGAGCCACATGACGAGGAAGAAGGCCATCATTGCCGTCATGAAGTCGGCATAGGCAATTTTCCATGCACCGCCATGGGCGCCATCGTGATCTCCACCGCCATGTTTCTTGACGATGATGATCTCGTTCTTGCCGTGGTGATGGTTTTCGCCGTCGCTCATTCGGAAACTTTCTTCAAGCCAGCCGCCCAGGCGGAAATACGGGTCACGAGCACGGTTTCACCAATCTCGGCAGCAAGGTCGACGTCATCAGCCTCATGATGGCGAACCAATGCGGCATGCTCTCCAAGTTCATCCTTGAGGATATCGAAAAGCTTGGCCGGACCACGCACGACGATCGGCGCCGCCGCACCGTCGAGGATCGCCTCCCGCAGCAGGACGGCAAGATTTTCGGTCGCTTTTTTTGCGAGCGCTTCGGTCATGACCGGTGTGATGGCTGCCGCGGTCACTTCGCTGACGAGCGTGGCGATCTCTTCAGCCATGTCGCGGATACGCGAAGCGATCACGGCGGCGGCCTCGATCTCGTATCGGAGTTTCAACTCCTCAATCTCACGGACATGCGCTTCGGCGGCCGCCTGGGCTTCGCCTTCGTATTTTTCCGTCAATTCGACGGTTGCTGCCGCGAAGCCTTCGGAATAGGCCTCGCGCCGCTCCGCCTCGACGTCGATTTCGGGCTCCCGCGGCAGATCCGCAAATGCGGGGACGGTTTCGGCGGAGAAATCATCCACATCGATGATCGGTGCCGAGGGACTCGGCTCACCGAAATCCTTCAAATACCGGGAAAGCATAATGCTCATAAAAAACCGTCCAGTATTCGGGAGGCACGCGGCATGCCCCCGCTTGAAAAATGACCATCGTCCTTGCCGGCATGCCGTTCCGGTTCGGGAGAGGCTCAGGGCCTTTCGCCGGCATGGATTCGGACGCTGCCTTCATGCCGGAAACTAGAAACCCAAACTTGCGCGAGGATGAATGGTGCCGCCCCCGCGCCGATCATTATTCAAGCAGGATGAGAATCTTGCTGGCGGACGTGTTCAGAATGGAGATAGCTTCGACGGCCATCTGCTTCTGGGTTTCGATAGCCTTCTGGCGGGTCGAGGCCTCGTCCATATCGGTGTCGACGAGGGCGCCAACGCTCTTGTCGACAGCGTCAGACAGGTCTGCGGTATAGTCGATCTGATCGTCGATTCGGGCCTTCATGATACCAATCCCTGCTGCCGAATTCGTAAGCTGCTTGAGCATGGCGTCCGTGGCCGTCAGCATATCCGTGAGTTGGGAGTCGGTGGTCGACTTGCTGATGGAGATTTCCGTGCCGGTCGCCGGCGACGCGGAGTTCGCGTTCAGGAGATAATAATTGCGCACCGGCGTGCCGTCGGCATTGCCGTTGACGTCCTTAGTGAACAGGCCGCCATTGGCATTGTTCCTGTCTATCAGAATGGTTTGGGACGACGGAAAGTCGATAGTCTGCGCCTGATACTCACCTGTCGGGGCGCGCACGAAGCTGCCGATGATCTTCCACTGCGGGGGTGCCGCAGGCTCGCCGTTCAACAGCCAGTTTTCGCCGGCGAAGGACGTTCCTTCGACCATCGTCTGCAGCTGGTTCTTGTATTCGGTGATTTCCGCATTGATCTTGTCCTTATCGGCGCCCGGCTCACGCGCGGCAACCAGTTTGGCTCTGAGATCGCCGAGAAGATCGATGGCGGAGTTCATCGCCGTATAGGTCGAATCAACCTTTGCGGCGCCGAGGCCAAGGGCATCGCCAATGGTGCCCAGATTGGTACTGTCGCCGCGCATGACGCTCGCGATCGACCAATAGGTCGCATCGTCGGCCGCAGTCGCGACCCGCTTCGCTGTGGAAATCTGCTGCTGTACGTCGGTTGATTCTTTAGTGATGCTGCGCAGCACCGCCAGCGCACTCACCGCGGCCGCGTTGGTAATCTTAACGGTCATCGACATGGTCTCGGAAAGGTGAAGGGGCAGGCCGGTTTTGCCGGCAGCGACTGAACTGGCTTCATGCCGCCGGCGGGTCTCCCACACCGGTGCGTCGCAAACAAATCAACTCCCGGCAACGTTAACCCGATATCAACCACTTCCGCAAGAGCGGAACGAGGATTGAAGCAGCAGCGCCGTTACTCTCTTAACCTATTGAAACAAAAGGAAAACCGCGCCGTTTCGGCGCGGTTTCCAGGCTGCCGGGAATTGCCGGCACAAGGTTTGGTCCAGCTTCGACGCTGGCTTAGCTGCGGAAGAGCGTGAGGACGTTCTGAGCGCTGGAGTTTGCAATCGAGAGCGACTGGATCGCCAGCTGCTGCTGTGTCTGCAGTGCCGTGAGCCTGCTCGATTCCTCTTCCATATCGGCGTCCACGAGACGGCCGACACCGGAGTCGATCGAGTCGCCGAGGGCCGCGACGAAGTTTTCCTGCAGCTCGATGCGGTTGGAGATGGAGCCGAGCTGAGAAGCTGCCTTCGTCATTGCCTCCAGGCCGGCTTCGATTGCCGTCAGTGCCATAGCAATTTCCGGCTGACCAAAGGAGGTGATGTTCATGGTGTAGATCGAGCCGATCGTGCCGTTGGAGGTGCCGATAATGCCGGTGCTCGAATCGATAGTGCCTGTCGTGGTCATGCCGAACAGGACGTTGCCGCTGGAAGACGAGTCCAGGACATAGTCGGTCGTCTTGACCGAGACATTGCCGTTGCCGTCGCGGACGAAGGTTGAAACGACGCTCTTGGTCGTGTTGCCGGCAACCCAGTTTTCACCGGAGAAGGAAGCCGACTGGGAGATGCTCATGAGCTGAGCCTGGAGCTGGCTGATTTCTTCCTGGATCTTGGTCTTGTCGACACCCTTTTCAGTTGCGGCGACGATCTTGGACTTGATTTCGCTGACGACATCAATGGCGTTGTCCATGGCCGTGTAAGCCGTATCGACCTTTGCGGCACCGAGACCGAGAGCGTCGGAAACAGCCGAGAGGGCCTTGTTGTCCGAACGCATGGTCGTTGCGATGGACCAGTAAGCTGCGTTGTCTGCTGCCTTTTCAACGCGATAGCCGGAAGATACGCGGTTTTGAGTATCCTGAAGATTATTGCTGATACCACGGAGGGTCTGGAGGGCGGCCATGGCCGCTACGTTGGTCAAAATGCTTGTCATGAAATGATTGCCCCTTATTGGCAGGCGTTAATAAAAGGGACATTCCGGAATAGCGCCCGGGAACGACGATCAGCCTTCATGCCTGTTAACCCGTTCTTAAATTTGGTTAACTCGCCGTCTCGTTGAGACGCAGATGACAGCAATATGGTTAATCAATCGTTAACGGAAATTAAAAAAAGCCGCGCTCCATCGAAGCGCGGCTCGATTTCCATAGTGCCCGCCGGTTAACCGGCGGGCTGAGTTTCGCGATCCTATTAGCCGCGGAAGAGCGAC
>NZ_AJWE01000119.1:0-18581 GCF_000281145.1 Rhizobium sp. CF142
GGGTGCCCCTGCCGCAGGAGCGGCTTGTGGGCATTGGTTATTCCGTGCCCTTCCTCGATCGGTTCCAGGCCGATACGGAACGCACCTTCGCTTTCATGCCCGCGGGACAAGGGGCTGTGAACTGGCCTGTCGGTTCGCTTTCTTCTACCGCATTGATCTTCGACGAGGAATTGCCGCTGCCGGATTCTTCGATCGACCGGGTGCTGATGGTGCATTCGCTGGAATTTGCCGAAAGTCCGCGCGAGACGCTGAAGGAACTCTGGCGGGTGCTGGCGCCGGGCGGACGCCTCGTTATCGTCGTGCCGAACCGCCGTGGTGTCTGGGCGCGTATGGAGCATACGCCTTTCGGCTCCGGCCGGCCCTATTCGCGCGGCCAGCTGACCCATCTGCTGCGCGAGACCAATTTCACGCCAGGCGCGACAGCCGAGGCGCTGTTCTTCCCGCCGTCGAAACTGCGCGCCGTGCTGCGCCTGCGCCGCGGCTTCGAGCGGATCGGCCGCACGCTCTGGCCGGCTTTTTCCGGCGTCATTATCGTCGAGGCGCAGAAGCGGCTTTACCAGGGTCTGCCGGTGGCCGTGCGTGCCTCGCGGCGCGTTTTCGTGCCCGTGCTTGCACCGCATGGCGTGCCGACCACACGCAGCCGCTAGGCGCCGCAGCACTCGACAAAATCGCCATTCCGCTTTAATTGCACTCAAGTCTTTCGCCGGCTTTCCGGTAATTTCCAAGGTCGATCCATGAGTGTTGAGATGAGCAAGCCCGTTCCGCGTCCCGGTATTCTGGATATTGCAGCCTATGTGCCGGGCAAGGAGCACGCACCGGGTGTGGCCCGCGTCTACAAGCTCTCCTCCAACGAGACGCCGCTTGGCGCGAGCCCCAAGGCGATCGAAGCATTCAAGGCGGCCGCAGGCAATCTCGAGCGTTACCCGGACGGTCAAGCGCACGAACTGCGCGCGGCGATCGCTTCCGTACACGGCCTCAACCCGGCAAACATCCTGTGCGGCAACGGCTCCGACGAGCTGCTCGGCCTGCTCTGCCATGTCTATCTCGGCCCCGGCGACGAAGGCATCATCACCGAGCACGGCTTCCTCGTTTACAAGATCCAGATCATGAGCGCGGGTGCGACGCCTGTCGTGGTCAAGGAAAAGAACCACACTGTCGACGTCGATGCGATCCTTGCTGCGGTGACAGACAAGACGAAGATCGTCTTTATCGCCAATCCCGGCAATCCGACCGGCACCTATATTCCCGTCAGCGAGATCCGCCGCCTGCAGGCCGGCCTGCCGAAGCACGTCGTTCTCGTGCTCGATGCAGCCTATGCGGAATATGTTCGCCGCAACGATTATGAAGCCGGTATCGAGGTGGTCTCGTCCAACGCCAATGTCGTCATGACCCGCACCTTCTCGAAGATTTATGGCCTTGCGGCGCTGCGTGTCGGCTGGATGTATGCGCCGGCCGAGATTATCGATGCGCTGAATCGTGTGCGCGGGCCGTTCAACATGAATGCGCCGGCAATTGCAGCGGGCGCCGCCGCCATCCGCGACCAGTCCTTCATTCAGGATGTCGTGTCTTTCAACCAGATGTGGATCGAGAAGCTGACGAGCGCATTCGAGGCCATCGGTCTGAAGGTCACGCCATCGGTCACCAACTTCGTTCTCATCCATTTCCCCGATGTCGACGGCAAGCGGGCAGCGGATGCCGATGAGTTTCTGACGAGCCGCGGCTATATCCTGCGCGCGGTGCGCGGCTACGGCTTTCCCAACTCGCTTCGTATGAGCGTCGGTCCGGAAGAAGCCAACCACGGCGTCATCGCGGCGCTTGGCGAATTCATGGGACGCAAGGCATGACAGCGCAGTTCAATCGTATCACCCTGATCGGTATCGGCCTGATTGGCTCTTCGCTCGCCCATGACATCAAGCGTCTGGGCCTTGCCGATGAAGTCGTCGTCGCTACACGCAGTGCCGAGACGCTGAAGCGTGCCGAAGAGTTGGAGCTCGGCGATCGCTATACGACCTCGTCGGCTGAGGCGGTAAAGGATGCCGATCTAGTTATCGTGTCGGTGCCGGTCGGCGCCTCAGAGAGCGTGGCGAAAGAGATCGCCGGCAGCCTGAAACCCGGCGCGATCGTTACCGATGTCGGTTCCACCAAGGCTTCCGTGATCGCGCAGATGCAGCCGCATATGCCCAGCCATGTGCATTTCATTGCGGGCCATCCGATCGCGGGTACGGAAAAGTCCGGCCCGGATGCAGGCTTCCCCGGCCTGTTTCAGGGACGTTGGTGCATCTTGACGCCGCTCGAAGGAACTGATCCGACAGCGCTGAAGACGTTGCGCAGCTTCTGGGAAACACTTGGCTCCCGAGTCGACGAGATGGACGCCCAGCATCACGACAAGGTGCTCGCGATCGTCTCCCATCTGCCGCATCTCATAGCCTACAATATTGTCGGCACGGCTGACGATCTTGAGACAGTGACGGAATCGGAAGTCATCAAATATTCCGCCTCCGGCTTCCGCGATTTCACCCGTCTTGCCGCATCAGATCCGACAATGTGGCGCGACGTCTGCCTGCACAATCGTGACGCGATCCTGGAAATGCTGGCGCGATTCTCGGAAGATCTCGCCTATCTGCAGCGGGCGATCCGCTGGGGCGAGGGCGACAAGATTTTCGAACTCTTCACCCGCACCCGTGCCATCCGCCGCTCGATCGTCCAGGCTGGCCAGGATGTGGATGCGCCGGACTTCGGCCGCCCGCATCCGCTGGAAAAGAAATAGTCTCATGGTGGAGGTCGCAAAGCCGGGCCAGGCGGAGAAGGAATGGCTGCTTCGCGAAGATCATCGTGTCGGAGAGGCTTGGGTTTCCCGTTGCATCGATCTCGGCGAATATCTGATCGCCCGTGAGCAGGGTGAGATTGTCGGCTTCCTGCGCTTCTCCCGCTTCTGGGGCAGGATTCCCTATATGGAAATGATCCGGGTGCTGGATGGCCATCGCCGGTCCGGCGCCGGCACGGCGCTGTTTCTCGCCTGGGAAACGGCGATGCGCGAGAGCGGCGCGCGTCTTTTGATGACTTCGAGCGAGTGCGATGAAAGCCGTCCGCAGGATTGGCATCGCCGCAACGGCTTTTCTGAAACCGGATCGATCGAACTGCCCGGCATCCAGACGGTGCCGGAAGTCTTCTTCCTAAAAAAACTCGATTAAACCGGCGGGATCTTGCCGAGCGGGATGAAGCCGCTCACCGTTGCGTTGCCGTGATCGACGACCAGATCGACCGAAACCTTGTCGCCGCCGCCGGCAAGCGCCTTCAGGAGCTTCGTCGCCGTATCGACGGTCGATGCCACCTCGGGGAAGGCCTCTTTGATGCTTTTGCCCCAGGGGCCGAGCTGCTCGATCTCCAGCTTGAACTTGCCCGAGAGGAAGCCCTGTTCGTCGAAGGCGAAGGGGCCGGAGATGGTCATCACCTTGCCGTCGCCGATATCGGCGACGATGCGGCGAAGCTCGCCCTGAGAGCCGTGGATGCCTTGTTCGTCGGTGCCGTCGATCATTCCGGCCTTGCCAATCAGCGTCAGGTCGGCGCTGGCGGAGAATTTCGGGAAGACCTGCGGCCAGTCCTTGATAACAGCATTGGCGTTTTCGACCGAGATTGCGCCGTCAAGATCCGCTCCGTTCTGCCGCAGGTGGATCTCGGTGCGGGCGGCATCGAAATTGACAGTCTGCCCGGTAAAGGAGGAGATGGCCACGGCCTTCAGCCCGTCGATGACGGTCGAGGTACGATCGATGCCCTGTGCCTTGGTGACGAGGCTCGATTGCAGATTGTCCCATTGGGCATTGACGGTCAGGCCCTGCGCGGTGCGGATCTCGGCCGGGGAGTCGAGTTCCCAGACGATATGGCCGGGGGCATAGACCTGGGCGGCGGAGCGAAGCGCGCCGAAGGTGGCGGAGATGCCATTCACATTATCATCCACATCCACCTTGGAGCAGAAAAGTCCGATGCGGAAAGGAAAGCCGCGGAATTCAATATCGGAGCACTCGCCGCTCACGCCCACTTCGGCACGGGGTGCGATTGCGGTCAGAACGGTCTGTTTCAGCGCAGAGGCCGCATAGAACCAGCCGCCTGTATAGAGAGCGATCACCAGAAGGATAGCGCCGCCCAGCAACCAGAATTTCCTGCCGCTACTGTATTGGCCGCTGCCGGATTGGCTTGACGCTGCCATGATGTTCTCCAATGGTGAGAGCGAAATCTGATTTGATCTGGCGTGCGATATGGACGAATTTTGGGTATTTGGCTACGGCTCGTTGATGTGGAATCCGGGCTTTGAATTCGTCGAGCGGTCGCAAGCCCTGGTTTATGGCTACCGGCGCTCGCTCTGCGTCCGTTCTTTCGTGCATCGCGGCAGCCGCGAAAATCCCGGCCTTGTTCTCGGCCTCGACAGGGGCGGCGCCTGCCGCGGCATGGCTTTTCGCGTCGCACCAGAGAATTGGGACGAGGTGGTCGATTATCTGCGCGACCGCGAACTCGTCACAAACGTCTATCTGGAACGGCATCTGCCGCTGCAGCTTCCGGATGGTCGCAGCGCGCGGGCGGTCGCCTATGTGGTCGATCGCGCCCATGAGCAATATGCCGGCGCGCTGGATGCGCTTGCCGCCGCGCGGATCGTCGATGTCTCTGTCGGCCAGTCGGGCCCGAACGATGCCTATGTCTTCAATACGCTCGCGCATTTGAAGGAGATGGGCATTCGCGACCAGTGGCTGGAACAGGTGGTCGAGGAAGTCACGCGGCTGCGTGCCGTGGCTTAGATCCTTTCCCAGAAAGGATCTATCTCTTTGTTTTCATGTAATTCCGACGCAAACCGCCGCACGCTTTTGCCGGAATTGCTTCAAGCCGTCGCGGCCTTTGCCTTGCGCAATTCGGCCAGCCGCTCTACCGCCGTCGGCGGCAGCGGCACATGCGGGTTGTGTTCGACCGTGTCGATCAGAAGCTGATCGCTGGCGCTTTCCGTCACGTCGATCAGATGGGCAAAGAAGGCGTCGGGATCCATGCCAGGCATAATGGGCGGCAGGATCTGTACCTTGAAATGACCGGGATAACGCATGGTGCTGCGGCGCGGCCAGAACAGACCGGGATGCATGACGATGGGTACGACCGGGAGCTGCAGATCGCGATACATGCGGGCGATGCCATATTTGTACATCGGCTCGGCACCCGGTGGGCGTCGCGTGCCCTCGGGATAGATGATGAGCTGGCGGCCGGTGGCGAGCTCTTCCTTGGTGCGCTTCAGCACCTCCACCATCACCTTGCCGCGCGCGCCGCGATCGACCGGGATCATGCGCTGCCTCTTGGCGTACCAGCCGAAAAGCGGGATCCACATCAGCTCGCGCTTGAGGATATAGACTGGGTCCTTGAGGTTGGGCAGCAGCGCATAAGTGTCCCAGAAGGACTGATGCTTCGGTGAAATGATGTAGCTGCCGTCAGGCAGGTTCTCCAAGCCCTCGATCTCGAAGGTGGTGCCGACGATCACCCGCATCAGCCAGTGGTTCGAGCGCGCCCAGTTCTTGGGAACGTTGTAGGCGAGCTTGCGCGGCGCGATGAAGTAGAAAGGGGAGAGCACGATCATCCTGATGATGAGGTTAGCATAGAAGATCGTGTTGAACAGAACGGAACGCAGGGCGATCATGAAACTTTCCCGAGGCACGGTCACGCCGACCGGCCTACACGATATTGCCTGTCAGAAAAAGCGTCTGATTGCCGTTAGAGCGCCGTGCGTCCATTCGGACGCACAAAGGACGCTCTAACTCTTTGAATCTACGCACCAGGCTTTCTGAAAATCGATTCCGATTTTCAGGCCGATGCTGTAGCGCGTAAAAGCCTCAGTTCTGATCGGCCAGGCTGGCGGAACGCAGGCCGGTATGGCGCAGGCCGACGATGTTGCGCCCGCCTGCCAGCAGCACCTTGGCATACTCGGCCAGCATGACACGCAAGGCGTTCGGATCGGTGAACCAATCGCGTGTCTTCAGATCGGAATTGACGACGGGATAGGGAATGAACTCGATGTCAGGATCGACATAGGAGAGTTCGGCGAGGCTGCGCGGCATGTGGTAGTTATTGGTGACGACGAGGATGCTCTTATAGCCCTTTGCATGAATCCAGTTCGAGGCTTCCTCGGCGTTGCCGATCGTATCGAGCGCGTCGTAGCCGATGTCGACACAGCAGGAAAAGAGATCGGCGGACCCTTGAGTCATCCTGCGGATCTGCTTCGGCGTGGTGGAGGGATGCGCACCCGAGATCAGCAGCCGCTTGCCGGCGCCTTTCTGCAGAAGCTCGACGGCCTGATCGATCCGTTGGTAGCCGCCGGTCAGCACGATGATTGCGTCGGCCCGCGGCTCGGCAGGGGGCTTCAGGGTCGTCACAGAATCTGCAAAGCGTAAAAAGCCGCCGAAGATCAGGGCGGCGATCAACACGCAGGAAAAGCCCAGCCAGCGTAAGACGCGACGGATTGGGCCGCGCCGCGGCGAGACGTTCTCGGGACGTTCAAGCTCCGGGTCTGGGCGAATCGAATTGTGTGTCGTATGGCCCATCGTCATGAGTCGTGATTATACGCTGATTGCGGCGCAGAACAGACGCTTTCATGGCAAAACGGCATGGCTGCTACTAATTCACGATGCCGTCCGCACGCGTCGGATCGGAACGCAATGTATCGATTTCATAGATCGTGCGCATGACGGTGAGCCGCGCCGTCAGCGTCGTCAGCAGTGCGATCACGATCATCGTCGCTAAGATGCCGAGATAGCCGAGGGCGCCAACCGAAAAAGTGCCGAAGAGGGCCGTTGCCTGATCCGTCTCGGGCGTGGCGATCGTCTTGCTTTGCAGGAAGCCGGCGCCGGCGAAAAAGAGGGCGGCCAGTGCACTGCCGATCGCCGAACCCTTGAGGCTGATTTTCAGGAAGTGCTTCTGGAATTCCGTTGCGACGAACGAGCTCTCGGCGCCGACAAAATGCAACACTTCGACGATGTGGCGGTTGCCCGAGAGCACGCCACGCGTGGCAAAGACCACTGTCAGCACCATGGCGGCGAAAACGAGCAGCAGGATGCCGGTGCCGATCATGACCGTCGTACGGGCCATCGCAACCAGCCGGTCGACCCAGGTACGGTGGTCATCGAGGAAGGCCTGCGGAATGCTTTCCTTCAGAAGGTCCCGCATCGCCGCAAAGTCGGGTGGATGGCTCTCGTCAATGGTGATGATGACGAGGCGCGGCACGGGAAGTTCCTTGATGTCCAGGCCGCTGCCGAGCCATGGCTCCAGAAGGCGTGCAGTGGCGGCTTCATCGACGATCTGACCACTCTTCGTGCCGACGAAGGTCAGCGCGATATCGCGGGCCTGAACGAGGGCTTTTTCCATGTCCATGTTATCGTCGGGCTTGATCTGAATGGTGACTTCGCGGGAAATCTGGCTTTCCCAGCTCGCTGCCGTCGAGCGAACCATGCTGACGCCACCGAGCGTCAGGCAGGCGAGGAAGGCCATGATGGCAATGACAACCGTCAGCGCATTGCCCTGAATGTTTGATGGCGGCAGGATCGGTGCCGTGGGGCGCACGCGCATCTCCGGCCGCTTGGGCTGCTGGGCAGGGGCAGCGGCTGGCGCCTTTGCGCGGGTCCTGGTGGGCGTTTTAGTCATAAATATCGAGATGCCCTTCCGAGAGGATCATGCGGCGGGCTTCCACCTGGTCCATCAGCGAGAGATCGTGGGTGGCGATCACCACCGCGGTGCCTAGACGGTTGAGTTCCATGAAGAGGTTCAGAAGGCGCTTGGCCATCGGCGGATCGACATTGCCGGTCGGCTCGTCGGCGAGCAGCACTTCCGGCCGGTCCATCAGCGCGCGGGCGATTGCGGCACGCTGTTTCTCACCGCCCGAGAGCACCGGCGGCAGCACGTTGATGCGTTCGCCGAGGCCGACCCATTTCAAAAGTTCCAGCACATCGGTCTTGTAGGTGCTTTCATCCTTGCCGCGCACGCGAAGTGGTAGAGCCACATTCTCATAGGTCGTCAGATGATCGAGAAGACGAAAATCCTGAAAGACGATGCCGACGCGGCGGCGCAGCAGGGGCAGTTCCGGCCGCGGGATCTCCGATATGTCGCGCCCGAACATGCGGATCAGACCGCGGGTCGGCTGCAGCGACATGAAGAGCAGGCGCAGCAGCGTCGTCTTGCCGGCGCCGGACGGGCCCGTCAGAAACTGGAAGGACTTTTTCGGGATGTCGAAAGTCAGGTCCCGGAGGATTTCCGGGCCCATACCATATCGCAAACCGACATTCTCGAAGTGGATCAACGGGGTAGCTCAGTCTTTCGTGGTTTCACCGCATGACTTGTTAACCAACACCGTTAACAGCAGGTAAATTTTGCCGGAAAGACGCCCGTTTGATGGCGATCTTTGCGAAGCATTAACCATTGAAATTTACGACTGGGCTGGATTCGTTTCAATGCCAAGATTGTCTTGGGCAGCGAAACCATGTGGACATCCGAGAGGTCGCCACCATGGAAGCATCCTCCTTCAGACGACCGGCCGCCGGCCGAGCCTATGATTTTCTGCCGCCGGAGCGGGTTATCCGCCAACCCCGCCGCATGCCGCGCAGGGATGACGTTGCCGATGCCGAATTCGTGGTCGTCGGCAAGGCGTGGCCGCAAGGTGCATCTGCCAGTGGCCGCGACGCGACCCAAAACGACAATCGCCGTCGTAGCGTCCCGCCCAAGACCCAGCCTCCGGTCTTGCTTGCCACCGCTGCTGCGGTCTTGCGTGGCATGGAGGTCTGGCTGCAACAGGCGTCGCTGCGGGGCTTTGCGGCACTGGTGATCTCACTCTTCGTGCTGGTCTTCGGGCTTGCCGGTGGATTTTCCGGTCTTTCGAAGAGTGGAGCGTCGCCAGCTACCACGCTCCACTTCTCGCACGTGACGATTACCCCGCGCGACGCCAATGGCATGCGCATCCTGCTGATCAACGGCATCATCGAGAACGAAAGCGGTGTGACACAACAGGTCAAGCCGATCCGCGCCGACCTCGTCGCCGACGAGCGATTGACCGCCAGCATCGTCATTGCGCCGCCGACGGATGCCATTTATGCCGGCCAGAGCCGCGGCTTTTCAGCCCGCGTGCAGCATGCCGGCGGCAAGGTGCCGGATATCAGGCTTTCGTTCATGCCTTGAGCGCCGAGGCGCGTTTTTGGATTGATCGATGGGAAAACCTGTCTCTCCGGGGTGTCTCGCCGGAATTAATGTGCTAACGGCTTACCCTTCATTTTACGGAGCAAGCCCTTATGCCTGTCGTGCGCGGAAAAAACATCGAGCCGCTCTTCACTGCCGAGCAGATCGCCGAGCGCAATCATTCCATGGCGCAGGATATCGCCGCCGGCCCGACGAAAGACCTCCTGGTCATCGCCGTGCTCAAGGGCTCCTTCATTTTTGCGGCCGACCTGCTGCGCGCTCTTCATGATACCGGCCTTGCTCCCGAGGTCGAATTCATCACGCTCTCGAGCTATGGCGCGGGCACGGTTTCGCAGGGCGTGCGCATCGTCAAGGATATCGACAGCGATGTGAAGGACCGTGATGTCCTGCTGATCGACGACATTCTCGAATCCGGCCGTACGCTGCGGTTTGCCAAGGAATTGCTTTATGAGCGCGGCGCGCGCAACGTGACGATCGCCGTACTGCTCGACAAGCGGGTCAAGCGCAAGGAAGAGCTGGAAGCGGACTATGTCGGCTTCGAATGCCCCGACTATTTCGTTGTCGGCTACGGCATGGATGTCGCCTATGCTTTCCGCGAGCTGCCCTTCGTTGGCGTGGTTACCGGTGACGCGTAAGGCGTCCTGCTTCAAGACGGCTTGTTAACCATTCCGTCGATCGGCTTGGCGTGTTTACCGATCGCTAGGGAACCGCATGCGATCTCCGTCGCGGGGCATGACGACGGAGCAATGCACAGATGGCAAAAATTCTGATCACGGAAGACGAGGATTCCCTTCGTACTTTCGTAGCCCGGGCACTACGCCTTGACGGTCATGAGACCGATGAAGCCGCCGATGGGGCGGAAGGGCTGGAAAAGCTGAAGGGTGGCAGCTACGATCTGCTGCTTTCCGATATCCGTATGCCGGTCATGGACGGCATCGAACTGGCGCATCAGGCGAAGGACGCCTTTCCGGCGCTGAAAATCCTGCTGATGACGGGCTATGCCGAACAGCGCGAACGGGCCGACGACCTCGCCGCAAAAATCATCGATGTCGTGCCTAAGCCGTTCGCGTTGCCGGACATCCGCAAGGCCGTGGCACGGGCGCTAGTGGCCTGACGTTTATGGCCCGGGCGTGCCTCCAAGGCACGCCAAAAGCCTCATCCTCCCAACATCACTGAATATCCAGTAGCCGCTCGAGATACTGACGCTCGATCGCCTGGGTCGGATTGTTGCCGAGCTTTTCGCGGATAGCGTCGAGAATCTCTCGGGCGCGCTGGACATCGATCTCGTCGGGTATCTTCACATCGTTGTTCATATCCGGCCCGAGGTCGGTCTGGCGCGGGCGGCCGAGCGGATCGCGGCCGTTCTGGTTACCCTGGCCGAGCTGGCCGTTCGGGCCCTGCTGTCCTTGTTGACCCTGCTGGGCCTGCATCATCTGGCTCATCATGTCACGTGCGCCCTGACGCAGCGCTTCGAGAGCCCGGCCCTGGCCTTCCACGGCACTGCTGCCGTTGCCCTGGCCGAGGTCACGGCCGGCACCTTCCATTTCGCGCTGTGCCTGACCGAAGCCTTCGCCTGGCTTCATACCCATATCGCCAAGGCTCTTCTGCAGTTCCTGCAACTGCTTGCCGAGCGCGTCCTGCTGGCCACGGAGCTGCTTTAACGCTTCGCGCAGTTGCTCTGCCGTCATCTGGTCGCCGGGCTGCTGGCCTTGCTGCTCCTGCTGTTGTTGCTCCTGGCCTTCCTCGCCCGGCATCATGTCGTCCATGTTGGGGTCACCGCGCTGCATGCGGTCGCGAAGCTCTTGGTCGAGGCGGAAAGTCTCCTCCATCAGCTTCTGCTGGTCGCGCAGGATCTGGCCGAGCTTGTTCATCTGCTGAGTCAGCTGGCTGTTTTCCTGCTGCTGGCCGCGTTGTGGGCGGGCCGTCTGCAGGTTATTCATCAGTCGCTGCAGATCGGAGAGCATCTGCTGGGCGGCATCGCGATTGCCGGAGCGTGCCAGGTTTTCGATCTGGTCCATCATGCGTTGGAGATCCTGCTGGCGCAGGAAATTCTGGGCATTCTGGTTCGGCTGCATCGGCATGTTCTGCAGGCGCTGGGCGAGCTCGTTCATATAATCCTGCATCGCCTTGCGCAGCTCATCCATCAGTTTCTTGATTTCGGCGTCCGGAGCATTGCGGTTCAGCGCATCGGCAAGGTTCTGCTGGGCGTCGCGCAGTCGCCGTTCGGCCAGCGAAAGATCACCTTCCTCGATGCCGAGGGCGATGTCCCAGAGATATTGGGCTGTATCCTTGAGCTGCTCATCACCCTTGGCGAGCTTCATGCGGGTCAGCGCGGACTCGATCAGCAGATAGTGGGTGGTGTTCGGGATCGTCTCCTCGGGCCGGATCGTCAGGGCTTCGTTGAGCGCGATCGCCTCCGGCATCTTGCGGGTATCGAGAGCGAAGGTCTGTCGCTCTTCGGCGACGGCTGCAGCCAGCGGCTCGCTGAACGGACGCGACGGCATGATCATCTCATAGGGCGGGCTGCGGCCCGTCTGCCCGGCGGCATCCTTGGCGACGAGGGTGATGCGCACGCGTTTGCCGGCCAGCGGATGTTCGGCCAGGTTCTTGCTCGTCAGTCCCTTGCCGTCACGCGCATTGCGGCGGGGAATGTCCAGCCGGAATTCCGGCAGCGGATAGAGCGGTGTTGCGGCCGGATCGGATTCGACCGGCACGATCTCGGCATGAGCCTCCTGCACGCCGTAATCGTCCTTCACCGTAAAGCCGATTTCCAGCGCGCCGTTGACGGCGCGGCGCGGCATGCCGTCGAAGGCGATTTCCGGCGCCTTGTCGGGCAGCACGTCGAAATTCCAGGTACGGCCGTTTGCCTGCAGTGCGCCATTCTCCTCGAGCTTCATGATGTGCGTCTGCGCCATCAACTGAGGTGCGACTGGAGCGCCCGAAGCTTGTTGGGCATCGGCATTTGTGGCCTGCTGCGGCCGGGTGTCTTCCTGAACAGCGATTTCCTGGCTTTCGCCATTGGCCTTCCTGAACAGCACCTTCTCGGCCGATTGGCCGCCGCTGACGCGCACCGTCAGGCTGGAAAACTGCGGAACACCGATCGGCGCCTGTTCACTGCCATCGGCCGTCAGATAGATCGGCGCGCGGCCGGTATAGGAGGGCGGGGTCACCCATGCGTCGACACGCACGGCCGGATTGCTCGTAACCTGTGCGGGTGCAGGCTGAAATGCGTCGGCGACGGAACCGCCGTTGATGGACAGCGAATAACCGAAGGCCGTGACAACAAGCAGCGCCGGAATGGCACGCAATGCAAAGCGGTCGTGCCGGGCGATATCGGGTCGCGGCAGGCCGGCGTCCAATGTCGCGATCTTCCGCGCCATGCGCGTCTGATGTTCACGCCACAGGGCGCGGGAGAAGGGCGTATCGAAGGCGGGCTCATCCTCCTGCACCATGACTGGCTGATGCGGCAGGCCGTTACGCTCTTCCAGCATGCGGTCGGCTTCGACAACCTGTGGCCAGCGAAGATTGCGGAACGGCAGCAGGGAAACAAGGAAGCCGGCAGCAAAGGCGATCAGGAGCAGGACGCGCAACCAGTCCGGTACAAAGCGGAAGAAGCCGAACCAGGAGACCGAGAGATAAATCGCGATGACGGAGAGGGGACGCACCAGCAACGGAAGGACCTGCTCGGCAAAAAGCACGATCCGGGCCAGGAAACGTTTTGCCGCCACCAGCCGCGCAAGAGAGGGTTGAAGCGCGAATGCGCCTTTCTTCTGCCTTGCGGGGCTTGTCATCAATCCGGTCTCCGCGATCTGGTGTTCAGGGAACAGAGGGCGCTTCCGGCGATTGCTGGGCAATACGCTCACGAAAGAAAAGGATAACACTCTTTGTGGCGAAGGCGAGGGCGAGCACCTGTCAATACCGGTTTTTCGCGTGTGGTCGCCAAAAAGTGATTGCGACTTTTAGTCCAGCCAGGCCGGAACGGAATCGAGACCGATCAGCTCCGAATAGGTGCGGCGGGGACGAACCACATGGAATTCGTCACCCTTGACCAGGACTTCAGGCACCAGAAGGCGGCTATTATAGGTGCCAGCCTGGACTGCGCCATAGGCGCCGGCCGTGCCGACGGCCAGGAGGTCGCCCGGCTTCGGGGTCGCCATTTCCCGGTCGAGCGCGAGGTAATCGCCCGTCTCGCAGACGGGGCCGACGACATCGGCGCGGATGCGCGGCGCGTTGGCGGCCGAAATCACCACGGGGCGAACCTCATGATAGGCCTCATAGAGCGTCGGGCGGATGAGATCGTTCATCGCGCCATCGACGATCACAAAGGTCTTCTCGCCGCCATCCTTCACGTAGATGACTTCGGTCACGAGGATACCGGCATTGCCGACGATCAGGCGGCCAGGCTCGGTAATGATCTTGCAGTTCAGCGCGCGAAGCTGGTTCTTGACGATCGCGGCATAGGCGTCCGGCAGTGGCGGCGGGTTGTTTTCGTCCTTGTAGGGAATGCCGAGGCCGCCGCCGATATCGACGTGGTGGATGTTATGGCCATCGGCGCGCAGCGTGTTGACCAGATCGTGCAGCAGCTTGAAGGCATCGTCGAAGGGCTGCAACTCGGTGATCTGGCTGCCGATATGCATGTCGATGCCGGTTACTTCGATGCCGGGCAGGCTGGCGGCGCGGGCATAGATGGCGCGGGCGCGCTCCCAGGAGATGCCGAACTTGTTTTCCTTCTTGCCGGTCGAAATCTTCGCATGGGTGCGGGCATCGACATCGGGATTGATGCGGAAGGAAACGGGCGCCTTCTTGCCGGCGCGCACGGCACGCTGGTTGAGGACTTCGAGTTCCGGTTCGGATTCGACGTTGAAGCAGTAGATGCCGGCTTCGAGTGCGTAATCCATCTCATTCGGTGTCTTGCCGACGCCGGAAAACATGATGCGATTGGCGGGAATTCCGGCTGCAAGCGCGCGGCGCAACTCGCCTTCGGAAACCACGTCGATGCCGGCGCCGAGCCGGCCGAGCGTCTTCAGCACGGCCTGGTTCGAATTGGCCTTCATTGCATAGCAGACCATGGAATCGACATCGCCGAAGGCTTCGGAGAAGACCCGGTAATGGCGCTCGAGCGTTGCTGTCGAATAGACGTAGAAGGGCGTGCCGACCGCCTTGGCGATCTCGGGAACGGGAACGTTCTCGGCGTAGAGAATGCCGTCGCGGTACTCGAAATGGTTCACGGTAGCCGGGCCTTAGAGAAGAGGATCGAGAATGAAGGGCTTATCGACGGTGCCGGGTTGTTTCGTCGGCTTGGAGATATCGCCGCCCTTCGTTGCATTGGCGCTCGGCGGATCGAGGTCGCCCTTGCGGCCGCATCCGGCAACGGCAAGGCCGATGACGGCAAAAACCACCGTAAGGCGGATGAAATGCGGCAAGCTCATCTGCATGAATATCCTCATATCGGGCACGGGGCACTGGCTGGCATCTTCATAGCGAAGTTTATCAGCCTTGTGCACCCCGATTGTTGAAGCTTCGGCCTGTGCGCATTTCCGGGCGGCGAACCGGCCTCCATTTCACCCGGAAATGCCTTAATTGCGAGCGCGCCAATAGGCGATCTGCTTCCTGACTTCCGAAGGTGCTGTGCCGCCGAAGCTCTTGCGGCTGGCGACCGAAGCTTCGACCGTCAGCACGTCATAGACCTTGTCGGTGATGGCGGGATTGATCGCCTGCAGATCGGCGAGCGGAAGCTCCGAGAGATCGCAGCCCGTGCTTTCGGCAAGTGCGACAGCACGGCCGGTGACATGGTGGGCGTCGCGGAAGGGAAGGCCCGCCTCGCGCACCAGCCAGTCGGCTAGATCCGTCGCGGTCGAATAACCGGATCCGGCAGCCGCTTTCATTCTGATAGTGTTGATCGTCATGTCCCGCACCATGCCGGTCATGGCGGCAATCGCCAGTTCCAGGCTTTCGGCGGCGTCGAAGACCTGTTCCTTGTCTTCCTGCATGTCCTTGGAATAGGCGAGCGGCAGGCCCTTCATGATCGTCAGCAGGGCGATCAGCGAGCCGTTGATACGACCGGTCTTGGCGCGCACCAGCTCGGCGGCATCCGGGTTCTTCTTTTGCGGCATGATGGAGGAGCCGGTCGAGAAGGCGTCGGAGAGGCGCACGAAGCCGAATTGCGGCGTCGACCAGATGACGATCTCTTCAGCGAGGCGCGACAGATGCACGGAGCAGATCGCCGCAATCGCCAGGAATTCAATGGCGAAGTCGCGGTCGGAGACCGTGTCGATCGAGTTGCGGGTCGGTTCGCGGAAACCAAGTGCCTTTGCCGTCATGTGACGGTCAATCGGATAGCCGGTGCCGGCAAGCGCCGCCGCACCGATCGGGCTTTCGTCCAGATGTTCGATCGCATGGCGAACGCGCGAGCGGTCGCGGCCGAACATTTCCACATAGGCCATGCAATGGTGGCCGAAGGTGACCGGCTGGGCGGTCTGCAGATGCGTGAAGCCGGGCATGACGCTGTCTGCATGTTCCTCGGCACGGTCGAGGAAGGCAGCAATCAGGTTCGTCAGCATGGCCTCGGTCTTCTGCAGCTCTTCCTTCACCCAGAGGCGGAAGTCGAGCGCTACCTGGTCATTGCGCGAGCGGGCAGTGTGAAGGCGACCGGCGGCGGGGCCGATCAGGGTCGCAAGCCTGGCCTCGACATTCATGTGAATGTCTTCGAGCTGGCGGGAGAACTCGAAATTGCCGCTTTCGATTTCTGACAGGATCGTGTTTAGCCCGTGAACGATCTTGTCCTTATCGTCGGCAGAAATGATGCCCTGATGGGCGAGCATCGTGGCGTGGGCGATCGATCCACGGATATCCTGGGCAAACAGCTTCTTGTCGAAACCGATCGAGGCATTTATCTCCTCCATGATCGCATCGGGGCCGGAGGCGAAACGTCCGCCCCACATCTGGTTGGAGGATTTGGTGTCCGTGTTGTCCTCGGCCATGGAAGATGCCCGTCCTGGAGAATGAAATGACGACGAAAAAACCCTTCGGCCTGCCGTCCATGAAACTGATCGCAATCGCTGCCGTTGCTGGCATCGTTGCCGGTGCGGCAGCGGTATACGTGAAGGAGACGGGCATTGGCAATGGCGTCAGTGGTACGGCCTCGGCCGAATGCCCGCTGACGAAGGAGCACGCCGTCAACCTGACGCCGCTCATGAAGGGGCAGGTCGCCGCGATGGTTGCTGCCAATCAGCCGAGGAAGCTCGAAACCGCCGCCTTCAACGGCCCTGACGGCAAGCCGATGACGCTCGATCATTTCGCTGGCAAGACGGTGCTTCTCAATCTCTGGGCCACTTGGTGTGTGCCCTGCCGCGAGGAGATGCCGGCGCTGAATGCGCTGGAGAAGGAGATGGGCAGCGACAAGTTCCAGGTCGTGCCCGTCAATATCGACACGGGTGACGATGAGAAGCCGAAGGCGTTTCTCAGCGAAATCGGTGTGGATGCTTTGCAGCTCTACCGTGACAATACGATCGGTGTTTTCAACAGCCTGAAGAAGGAAGGCCTGGCCTTCGGTCTTCCGGTGACGCTGCTGATCGATGACAAGGGTTGCCTGATCTCAGCCATGAATGGTCCGGCCGCCTGGGACAGCGAAGACGCCAAGGCGTTGATCAAGGGTGCTGTCGGGTCGTAAGACTGCCGGTCAGGAGTCACCGGATCCGCGGATGAGGAAGACACCCGCAAGTCCGATGAGGACGCAGCACTGCAGTAGAAACATCGGCAATTCGCTCGACATGGTATTTCCTCCCGTTCACGGCAAGGAAAGCACTTCGCGGGCGTTTGTTCCATTCGCCCGTTCAGGCGATGGCCCGGCTTAGCGGGTCGGAACCGGCGTTTCGCCACGATAATCGTAGAAGCCGCGGCCGGATTTGCGGCCGAGCCAGCCGGCTTCGACATATTTCACAAGCAGCGGGCAAGGGCGGTATTTGCTATCGGCGAGACCGTCATGCAGCACCTGCATGATCGACAGGCAGGTATCGAGGCCGATGAAATCGGCAAGCTGGAGCGGCCCCATCGGATGGTTGGCGCCGAGCTTCATGGCGGTGTCGATGGCATCGACCGTACCGACACCTTCGTACAGCGTGTAGATCGCTTCGTTGATCATCGGCAGCAGGATGCGGTTGACGATGAAGGCCGGGAAATCCTCGGCGACCGTGACGGTCTTTTCCAGCGATGCGACGAATTCCCTGGCGGCAGAGAAGGTTGCTTCCTCGGTCGCGATGCCGCGCACCAGCTCCACGAGCTTCATGACCGGAACCGGGTTCATGAAGTGGATGCCCATGAAGCGCTCGGGGCGGTCTGTCGCGGCCGCAAGGCGTGTGATCGACAGCGAGGAGGTGTTAGTGGCAAGGATCGCTTCCGGCTTCAGTACCGGACAGACCTGCGCATAAATCTTGCGCTTGACGCTTTCATCCTCGGTCGCCGCCTCGATCACAAGATCGGAGCGGGCGAGATCGTTGACATCGGCTGAGCCGGTAATGCACGCAAGCGCTGCACTGCGCTCTTCATCGGTCATTTTGCCGTTCGTCACCTGACGCGCAAAATTGCCGTTGATGGTGGCAAGGCCGGACTCGATACGATCCTGCGACAGATCGTAGATGTGAACCTTGTATCCTGCGGCGGCCGAAACATGCGCGATGCCGCAGCCCATCTGGCCCGCACCAATGATACCAATATTCTTCAACACCGCGCTCATCTCCAACCCCCGCCCGGCATACACCCCCGCGCTGCCGGTATTTTTATATGAAATTGCCGGACGAAAGATCGCCCGGCAAAAGTAGTAGACCGATAGAAGACAATTTTCCAGTCATTCGCAAGTGCGAAAAGAAGGCAATCTGCCCGATCAGAGGGCTTTTTCGAGCTCCGGCAGGACGTCGAAGAGATCGGCGACAAGTCCATAGTCGGCAATCTGGAAGATCGGAGCCTCCTCGTCCTTGTTGATCGCGACAATGACCTTCGAGTCCTTCATGCCGGCGAGATGCTGGATGGCGCCTGAGATGCCGCAGGCGATGTAGAGCTGCGGGGCGACGACCTTGCCGGTCTGGCCGACCTGCCAGTCGTTCGGGGCGTAGCCGGCATCGACGGCGGCGCGCGATGCACCGATGGCAGCACCGAGCTTATCGGCGACCGGCAGGATGACTTCCTTGAACTTTTCGGCTGAGCCGAGCGCACGACCGCCGGAAATGATGATCTTGGCGGACGTCAGTTCCGGTCGATCCTGGGCCGCGATCTCTGCATCGACGAACTCTGAAACTTGAGGGCCAGTTGCTCCTGGGACGCCTTCAATAGAAGCAACTGGCCCATCCTCCCCAGCAGGAGAGAAAGAGGCGGTGCGCACGGTG
>NZ_AJWE01000120.1:0-14295 GCF_000281145.1 Rhizobium sp. CF142
TAATCGAGGTTGCGGTAGCTGTCGGCGCCTTTCGGATCGATCTTGACCCAGAAATCATAGGCGTCTTTGGTGAACGTGAAGTCTGACGGATAGGCGTCGACCGCATTGGCCCAGACTGTTTCCCAGACCGTGGAATCGAGTTTCGTGAAGAACCGCTCTCTCAGGATCTTTCCGGTCTCGGCGCGGTCCTCGCGCATCGCCTTCAAGGAGTCCTTCATCGCGGCGCGGAAGGCTTCGATCAGCTTGGGGTTCTTCTCGATCGTATCGGTCCGCGCGACGACGACACAAACGACCGAATCCTCGCCCCCCGGAAGATCACCACGTGCGCCAGAGAACCACAATTGACCTGCGTTGAGGGAAATTGCCTGTTCCACGACGCCGCTGGCGCTGACGATCGCATCGAAACGACCCTGTTCGATGCCGCTGATCAGAGCACTGGAATCGCCCATGCCGACCAGACGCACATCGTTGTCGGGATCGATGCCGCTGTCCTGAAGATAGTAGCGAAGCATCTGGTAGTAGGTCGATCCGACCGGATTAGTGCCGATCGTCATCCCTTTCATGGCCTTGATACGATCAGCGATCGGTGCCGTGACAGGGATGCCAGCCTTCTTCAACGCATCGTTGCCGATCACGGCAGAGATCTGGTTCTTGGCGATCGAGCCGATGATCTTGATATCGGCGCCTTCGCGAATTGCCTGAAGCGCGGTTGCCGTACCTGGGGCGCCGAATGTGGCGCTTCCGGCGACGACGGCATCGATCTGCAGCGAACTGGACCCGCCCGATTGAGAGATCTCCGTCGTCAAGCCATGCGCCTTGTCGTAGCCCCGCGCCTCCATCAGGTAGGTCGCCGACGACGTCAGGGTCGGCAGGGACGAAATGATTTTGACCGGTCCTGCGTCCTGCGCCATTGCCGTGCTCGTTGCGAGCAGCAAGCCGACCGTCATGCCGGCGGTAGCCTTTCCAAAATATCGAAACATGTTTCTCCTCCTCCTCCAAACTCGCAAACCGGCCGGCATGCTTGCCCGCAGATCCTCGAGTGCGGGCATGATCGATAAATGACAGGACGATGTCAATCATTTAAATGATTATAAGCTAAATCGCGCCCGCTCGCTCAGATCGGTTCCGGAAACGGCGCGGTCGACGCGCTGCCGGCACGCGAGATCATATGCCGTCCCACCATCCGATGGACACGCATCGGTTTTTGGCCGCAATGAAGCGCGGTCAGCCGCTCCAGGACGTGCTGGTCGGCGACAGTGCGTCGGTCGACATGGCGGATGTAATCCGTCCAGCTCGCGACGTGATAACTCTCAATCCAATGATCGGGTGCTTCGATATCCCTGAGAAGAGACCAGCGGCGAGCTCCGTCGCGCAACCTTATCCGGCGCCAGGTTTCCATTGCCTGGAGGAAGGCTGCGACATCGCCCTCGGCGATCTCATATTCCACCATGATGGCGACCGGACCGCTGCTGGAGTTGAGATCGAGGCGGACCGCAGGCGCTTTGAAATGGTTCAGGGGATCGAGGTCCGTCGCGGGATAGGCCAGAACCGGCCAGACATAACCCCACAACAGTCCGCAAAAGAGCACAATGGCAGCGGCAACGAATGCCGCCTGCAACCCGAAGGATTCAGAGACCATCCCCCAGGTCCAACTTCCCAACGCCATCCCACCGAAAATGAAGGTCATGAAGATGGCGATCATGCGCCCCAGCACCCATCGGGGAACGGACATCTGTACTGCGACGTTCAAAAGCGAGTTGATATTGATCCAGCTCGCGCCTCCGACGAAGAGTGCCAGGCAGGAAATCCAGACATGTCCGACATAGGCGAGGCAGATGGCGGCGAGCGCGAAGACTACGAATGACAGCTTGCAGATCTGCTCGATGCTGAGGTGCGAACGGATGCGGGCAGCAACCAGCGCCCCGCATACGGCGCCTGACCCGAATGCAGCCAGCAACAGGCCATAGACCATTGCATCGGCCACGAGCACGTCGCGGGCGACAAGCGGTAGTAAGGCTTGCATCGAAATGGCGGCAAAGCCGAAGATGAAGCCGCGGATGCAGATATTGATGATATTGGATGAGGCGGCAAAATAGCGAATTCCGGCCTCAAGCGCTCCGTAAAAGCTTTCCCGCGGCAGCCGGCGTTCGGGCCTGATGGGGCGCCAGGCGGCAAGTCCGACGATAATCGCCAGATAGCTTGCTGCATTGATCAGAAACGCCGCTCCGATCCCGAACGTCGCCACCACAAAGCCGCCGATTGCCGGTCCGAGGCTGCGCGTGATGTTCATGCCCATGGCGTTCATCGTGGCTGCCGATGGCAGATCTTCGCGCGGAACGAGATCGGTGAACGATGCCTGCCAGGAAGGATAGTGCAGGGCGGTGCCGACACTGATGAAAAAGGTGAGCGCAAGCAGCAGCCATGGCGTCATCCAGCCTGCAAGCACCAATGTGGCAAGCAAGCTCGAAACGGCGAGCATCATGATCTGCGCGGCGAGCATGACGGACCTGCGCTCATAATTGTCGGCCAGAACGCCCGCGATGAGCGAGATGACCATGAGGGGCAAGGTGACGGACGCCTGGACGAGCGCCACCATTCGCTCCGACGACGACAGAAGCGTCATCAGCCAGGCAGCCCCGACGAGCTGGATCATCCCGCCCGTATTCGACACGACCGAAGCCGACCAAAGGGTTCGGAAGGTGCGGTTGCGGAATGCCTGTAATGTTTTCGGTTGAGACCTTTCCAAACGCTTCCCCCCGCATGAGGAGGGTTCAGGCTCCCCGCACCCACGAGCGTCCACCCGAACCTCGCGCTCCCCGGCCGGACATCCCAGCTTGTTAAAATCATTTAGATGATATAATTGCATTTGACCAATCTTTTGTTGTTTCAGGGAGGAATGTGCGCAATGAAAATCGGATTTATCGGGCTTGGCATGATGGGGCGGGGAATTGCGGCAAATCTTCTGCGCGCAGGCCACGAGCTGTTCGTGCACGACCTGTCCGAAACCGCAGTGGCTTCATTCGTCGAGCGCGGCGCGATCGCAGTACCGTCATCAAGGGCCTTGGCCGAAGCGAGCGAGCTGATATTCACCTCGCTTCCGACACCGGCCGATGTCCTGGCGGTCAACGGCGGAGAGACGGGACTGTCGGCCGGTCTTCGCCCGGGAGCGATCTGGTTCGACCTCAGTACGAATTCGGTCGACGTCGTCAGGCGGCTGCACAAGGAGCTTGAGGCAAAAGGGGTGCAATTCCTCGATGCTCCGATCAGCGGCGGTCCCGGCGGGGCTGCCTCGGGGAAGTTGGCGATCTGGATCGGCGGCTCGAAATCGGCGTTCGACCGGTGCCAGCCGGTTCTCGACGAGGTTGCCGACCAGGTCCGCTATATCGGGGAAATCGGCGCGGGAACGATTACGAAACTTGCGCACAACATGGCGAGTACGGCGATCAAATCGGTCATGGCGGAGGTCCTGACAATGGGGGTCAAGGCCGGGATGGACCCGCTTTCCCTTTGGGAGGCCATGCGCAGCGGCGCTGCCGGTCGCATGCGGGGCTTTGACAACATCCAGCGCTTTCTGGCCGGAAATACCGAGCAGTCGAGCTTCGCGCTCCGCCTGATGCAGAAGGACATCAATCTCGCCCTGCAGCTCGGGCGGGAATTGGACGTTCCGATGCGGGTCTGCGCGGCCGTCGCACAGGATGTGCACGAAGCCATGAGCCGTGGCCTTGGAATGCACGATTCGCAATCCGTCCTTGTTCTGCAGCAGGAACGCGCCGGCATTGCGCCGATCGCAATTCCCGAATCCGAAATCAAGCGCGTTTTGGCAGAAGGTTGAGCGCAGGCTCGCACGATCGGTCCGCGCGGCCGGACAGGCCGGCGGACCGTCCGATTTCAAGGCGTCGCCTGTCTGGATGAGACGTGTCGGCTGCCAGGCGTTGAACAGGACGCGCGAACACGATAGCAGGAGGATATGAGATGAAGATAACCAAGGCCGGAACGAGCAAAACGACATTTGCGCCGCCCGAGCATTTTACCGGCCGCGTGCGGATGGAAGTGGTTTTTAACACCGAAGAGCCCGCCCGCTCCAAAGGCGCCTATGTGACCTTCGAACCCGGAGCGAGGACCCACTGGCACACCCATCCGCTGGGACAGACCTTGATCGTTGCACACGGATCTGGCCGTGTCCAGAGTTGGGGAGGTGACGTCATCATCGTCAATCTGGGCGACGTCATTTTCTTCGAGCCGGGAGAAAAGCATTGGCACGGCGGCGGCCTGGAGTCAGCGATGACACATCTGACGATCGGAGAGAGCCTGAACGGGATATCTGCAGATTGGCTCGAACCCGTCACCGACGAACAATTTCGCGGGCAGGCCTGAGGAGGTGGATCCTATGAAAATCGGCTTTATCGGCCTCGGGACAATGGGCCGCGGCATGGCCGGCAACCTTCGCAAGGCCGGATATGAGATGGTCCTGCACGACCTGCGTCGCGAAGCAGCCGAGCCCTTCCTTGGCGAACGGGTTTTTTGGGCTGAGACGGCACGGCAGGTCGCGGCCGAGTGCGATGTCGTTTTCACTTCTCTTCCAAAGCCCGAAGATGTCGAAGCGATCTGCTTTGGCTCCAATGGTCTCAATGCAGGCTTCAAGGCCGGTGCGGCGTGGTTTGATCTTTCGACGAATTCGGTCGACCTGGTGAAAAGCCTGAACGGGCGGCTCTGCGAACGCGGTGTCGACTTTCTGGACGCTCCCGTCAGCGGCGGTCCTGCCGGCGCCGCCAGCGGCAAGCTCGCCATATGGGTCGGCGGCAGCCGCGTAACGTTCGATCGTTGCCTAGGCCCGCTGACGTCGATGGCCGACCAGACCCGGTATATCGGCGACATCGGCGCCGGCACCGTCGCCAAGCTCGTGCACAATGTCGCCAGCGCAACCATTACCCAAGTGCTGGCAGAGACAATGACCGTAGGGGTCAAAGCCGGCCTCGACCCGCTCGAACTTTATGAGGCGATCCGTGGCGGAGCACTCGGACGAATGCGATCCTTCGACTTGATCGCACGGCGCTGGCTTGCCGACCGCCTGGATCCACCCAGTTTCGAATTGCAGCTCCAGCATAAGGATGTAAAACTGGGCGTCGAGCTCGCGCGCTCCCTCGCAGTACCAACCAGGCTTTGCAATCTCGCCCTTGAGGAACTGACAGAGGCGATGAATCGCGGCTGGTCGAAGCGTGATTCCCAAAGCGTCCTGCACTTGCAGCAGGAACGCGCCGGCCTCGAGAGATTTGCAATCCCGCTGGAGAAGATCGAAGACGTGCTGAACCGGACATGATACCGCCGCACAATCCAAGCCTTGGCCCCTTGCTGATCGAAAGCCAGGGCAGTTTCGCCGTCGGGGGAAGCGTGCGGCGCGACCCTGGAACGTTCGATCCGACGGAGCCCGATCTGGGTCTGGGTCAGACCTATAGTGGCGATCATGCCTACGCGTTCTATCAAAAGCCGGTCAATGCGCGCCGCATGCCTCTGGTGATGTGGCACGGCGGCGTCCAATTTTCCAAATCCTGGGAGACGACACCCGATGGCCGCGAGGGGTTTCAGACCTTGTTTCTGCGCCGCGGGTTCACAACGGTCGTCCTGGATCAGCCGCGCCGCGGCAATGCCGGCCGCAGCATGGTCGAAGGGGCAGATCGCCCCATCGCCGATGAACAGAAATGGTTCAACCAGTTTCGTCTCGGACTTTGGCCGGACTATTACGATGGTGTTCAGTTCGATCGTTCGGCAGAAACCCTCGATCAGTATTTCCGGTCGATGACACCCAACACGGGTCCCTTCGACCTCGAGGTGGTCTCCTCGGCGGTCAGCGCCCTTTTCGATCGTGTCGGCCCGGCGATATTGATGACCCACTCGCAGAGCGGCGGCCCCGGCTGGCTGACCGCTATGCGCAACGACAAGGTCCGCTCCATTGTCTCCTTCGAGCCAGGAAGCAATTTCGTCTTTCCCGAAGGGCAAGCACCGTCGCCGATGCCGAGTGCAGCGGGGCCGCTTGCTGCTTTGACCGTGCCGACCCAATCCTTCCTCGCCCTGACGCAGATACCTATCATCATCTATTACGGCGACAACATTCCGGAAGAGCCGACGCCGATACAGGGTCGCGACAGCTGGCGCGTGCGCCTAGCGATGGCTCACAGATTTGTAGAAACGGTCAACCGCCATGGAGGCGACGCTCAGGTCGTCGAACTTCCGAAAATCGGCATCGCTGGAAACACGCATTTCCCCTTTTCCGATCTCAATAATCTCGAGATCGCCGACCTTGTGTCGCATTTCCTGACAAGCAAGGGCCTGGACTGAGGGGCAACGTCGGAGAGGCATCGTGCCGCCGCCTCACAAAAACCGTGCCCTGATGGGCCGAAGCTCAGGCCTATGATCGGCCGATATATCGTGTCGCCCATACCTTTGGCTGGCATCCGATCGCACCCGTCGCACTGCCTTTCTTTTTGATATAAATCATCTATATGATTTGACAGGTTTGACGTGCTGCCATATTTTCCAGGCGCGCGGTGTCTTCAAGGATCTGTCCCGCTTGCAAGCACGACAGAAGGCCAGCACCAGTGTCAACGCGACGGCGTGAAGCAGCTCATCTTCTGACGAAAGGACCAAACATGGACAGGATCGAAACAGGACGACAGATCATCAGGGAACTCATGGGAGACGAGTTCCTGGAAAAACGCGATAAGAATCGGAATTCCTTCAACGCGCTCATCCAAGACTACTCGGATGATGTTTGTTTCGGCACCGTCTGGTCAAGACCGGGCATTGACCGCAAGACACGCAGCATCCTCAACATTGCGATGCTGGTGGCGCTCAATCGCGTCAATCAGTTGCGCACCCATGTCGAAGGTGCGCTCAACAACGGATGCACGGTCGATGAACTTCAGGAAATCCTGCTTCATTGCGCCGTCTATGCGGGGCTGCCTTCGGCAGTCGAAGGTTTCAAGGTCGCAGACGAAGTTCTGAAAGCCAGGGGCCTCGTTTAAACCAATATCGGGCATCCGACATTGAAAAGGCGCCGCAGATGATGCGGCGCCTTTGTTTGCATCAGGTCCGTGACGGGCGGTTACTTGGCCTGCGCTTCGGGAAGGGTGATCGTTGCATAATCGACCTTGCTGAAGCTCTCCGGCCCCTTCGGGTCGATGCCGGTCCAGAAATCGAAAGCTGATTTGCTGAACGTCAGTTCCTCGGGAAAAGCGTCGGCGGAGTTGTCCCACAATTCGCTCCAGACCTTCTGATCCATCTTGGCGAAATATTTCTCCTTCAAGAGGCGCCCGGTTTCGGCGTGGTCCTCATGAACTGCCTTCAATCCGTCACTCATCGCCGCACGATAGGCTTTGACCCAGTCTGGATGGTTCTGAACGGTATCGGATCGGGCCACGATCACCGCGACCACGGAGGATTCTCCTCCAGGGATATCGCCCCTGGCGCCGGAAAACAGAATTTGTCCGGCCCCAAGAGCGACAGCCTCTTCGACAACGCCGCTTGCACTGACGATGGCGTCGAAACGGCCCTGCTCGATGCCGCTGATCAGGGCGCTTGAATCGCCCATGCCGACAAGGCGTACATCATTGTCGGGATCGATGCCGTTTTCCTTGAGATAATAGCGCAGGATCTGCGTATAGGTCGAACCCACAGGGTTGGTCCCGATCGTCATGCCCTTGAGGGCTTTGAAACGGTCTGCGATCGGTGCGGTCGGTGAAATGCCCGCCTTCTTCAGCGCATCATTGCTAATGACGCCGACAATCTGGTTTTTCGCAATCGCACCCAGGATCTTCAGGTCGGCGCCTTCGCGAATGGCCTGGAGCGCGGTTGCGGTGCCCGGATGGCCGAACACGGCGCTACCACCCAGCACGGCGTCGATCTGGAGCGAGCTCGATCCGCCCGATTGGGCGATGTCGAGTGCCAGTCCGTGTGCCTTATCGTATCCGCGCAACGGAACCGTAAACGTGACCGCCGACAGACCCGACGGCAGGGATGAAATTGTCTTGAGCTGCGTCGGCTCCGCAGATTGAGCAACCGCGACCGACGCGGTCATCAGCATGGCGGCAACCGCCAAACCAGCAATCCTTGCTGAAAGCATGTGTTCTCCTCCAAAAGCCCTAGGCGTGGCGACAGCGGCTCTCACCTCAGGGACGAAACGATGATCGCACGCGACGAATAAATGTCAATCATCTATATCATTTATCGAAAGCTTCGAAGCCCGTCGGACTACGACGGTTGGCGCGGTCGATCCGGCTGACCACGGCGCCTTGCATCGTAACAAAGCAGGGCGCAGAGCATAACAGGTCCATCGACGACGCGCCGTCGCTTGTTACGGCGCGCTCATGTCCGGCCCCGCACGCGAACCTGAGCACCGGGCCGAATTGGCAAGGCTTACTCGGCCTGCGCTTCGGGTATGGTGATCTTGCGATAGTCGATGGCCTTGAAGCTGTCCGGCCCTTTCGGGTCGATGCCGACCCAAAAATCGAACGCCGACTTTCCGAAGGTCAATTCTTCCGGAAAGGCTTCAACGGCATTGTTCCAGACGGCTTCCCAGACCTTTTCGTCCATCTTGGAAAAATACTTGTCTCTGAGCAGGCGACCGGTTTCGGCATGATCTTCGTTGACGGCCTTCAGCGAGTCGCTCATCGCAGCACGATAAGCCTTGACGAGTTCCGGATATTTCTCGACCGTGTCAGAGCGCGCGACGATCACCACGATAACCGAGGACTCGCCACCAGGAATGTCGCCGCGGGCTCCCGAGAAAAGGATCTGGCCGGCCTTGAGCGACAGGGCCTGCTCCACCACGCCGCTTGCGCTGATGATCGCATCGAAGCGGCCCTGTTCCATGCCAGTGATCAAGGCCGTGGAATCGGTCAAACCGACCAAGCGGACGTCCTTGTCAGGGTCCAAGCCATATTGCTTGAGATAATGAACCAACATCTGCGTGTAGGTCGATCCGACCGGGTTTGTACCGATCGTCATGCCCTTGAGCGCCTTTATTTTCTCGGCGATCGGCGCCGTCAGCGAAATCCCCGACTTCTTCAATGCCTCATTGCTGATGACCGCGACCATCTGGTTTTTTGCGATGGCCCCGAGAATCTTGATGTCGGCGCCTTCGCGGATCGCCTGCAACGCGGTAGCGGTACCTGGATGGCCGAACATCACGCTTCCGGCCAAGACGGCGTCGATCTGGAGGGTGCTCGATCCACCCGACTGGGCGATATCGACGGCAAGGCCATGGGCCTTGTCAAAGCCGCGCAGCGGTACCGTAAAGGTGACGGCAGCGCCGGCACTCGGTAGCGACGAGATGACTTTGAGTGGTTTGGGCTCGGCAGTTTGCGCAAGCACCATCCCCGACGTCACCAGCATCGCAGCGAGCGACCAACCTGCAATCTTCATCATGTTCATGGGTTCCTCCTCCAAAACCTGCAGCAAGCTACTCCCACGGCTTGCACGGGCGGGCGCATGATTGCATGCGTCAGATGAATGTCAATCATTTATATGATTTAGAAAGACACTCGAATTATCGGCTCGTTCAATGGCCATGTGAGAAGCGGGGATTTGGCGCCTTAGGCGTCGGAAAATCCGAACGGCGTATCGGTTCGGCGGAAATTGTCGGCCAGGATCTGTCGGCCGATCGGCGGATCGGAGCGTGCCGGACATTCCCCTCGGTGGCACAACCGACAGCTGATACCGATCGGGGTCGGCGCCTCGGTCGAAGGATGACTGCGCGCGTAGACAAGCCGCTCCGCATGATGGGCCTCGCAGACAAGGGCGACTGCCCGTTCGATCTGCGGCCGGCCGTAGCCCCCGCCGCCCGAACTAACGGTTCTTGCGATGGAAAAAAACCTCTGGCCATCAGGCAGCTCGAGCCATTGTGTCACCACCCGGCGAGGCGTCTGGAAGACCTGATGTACTGACCACAGAGGGCAGCCGCCGCCATGGCGAGCGAAGGGAAATGTTCCGCTGTTGAGGCGCTTGGAAACGTTGCCTGCGGGATCGACACGGATGAAGAAGAAAGGAATACGCTCCTGGCCGGGCTTCTGCAGCGTCGTCATTCGGTGGGCCGTCTGCTCAAAACTCGTCCCGAATTGCCGCGCAAGCGCTTCTATATCGTAGGCGCGAGCGTCAACGGCACGCGCAAAGACCGCGTAGGGCATGAGCAAGGCGGCTGCGCAATAGGCGGAGAGCGCCCTATGGCCAAGCCGCAAAGCATTCTCGCCCTCCAGCGTTGCCTCGGCAAGCGTGTTTCGGATTTCCTGGTCGAACTCAAGATAGGCGATCTGCTGCGCAAGCTGAAAATTCTGACTGGCCGTGTCGAGCGTTTCGCTGAGGAGCACTTCTTTACGATGCCAATCCAGACGTCGAAGCGATCCGGTCATGACGTCGGGCGGCATGCGGCGGACGCGTAGACTGTGTTGCGCCTTGAGAAAACCAGAGAGGCCACCTGCCTCCGCGATCTTGATCGCGAGCTTTTCGGCGGCAGAATCGAGTGTCGGAAAACAGTTTCTGCGCGCTGATAGAAAATTGCGAACCGCTGCGGCTGGATCAACGACGCTTTCGCTATCGTCGGTTGGCGTACGCTGATTGAAATCGGCAAGCGCGAACTGTCCCTCTTTATAGGCAAGATGCAGCCTGAGCAGCGCTTCGGCAAAGCCCGGAAAACTGCTTGCCACATCGCTGATTTCCAGCGCATCAAAGTCAATGTCACCAAGAATCGGATCTTTCACGATCGATTGAAGGCGCGCGATCGTGTCGCGCCCGGACTCATCCGAAAAGGCCGACAGGTCAATCTTGTAGGTTTTGGCCAGACGCAACAGCAGTTCGGCCGTGACTGGCCGCTGATTGCGCTCCATCAATGCGATGTAAGATGGCGAGATTTCGAGGTCGGCTGCCATGTTGGCCTGGGTCAGACCAAGATCACGCCGAAGGCGCCGCAAGCGCGGCCCTATATAGACACCATGCTTTTCCATACAGACATTACAACATTACAAGAAGATCTTGTAAAGTTTGACAACGTGACACCGAGGCGTCTCGCCTTTCAAAATCGGCGTGCTACTCCTTTCGCAGTTGCGAAGAAATGTTTGGAGGAAAACATGTCATATCAGAACCTCGTGGAAACCGCCGGCAAGATCATTAGGACGGACTGGACCGGTGTCACCGCTGAAGCGATCGCGCGGATGCGACTGCAGAACCGCTTCCAGACCGGCTTGGATATCGCTCGCTATACAGCGGCGATCATGCGCAAGGACATGGAAGCCTATGATAGCGATCCGTCGAAATACACCCAGTCGCTCGGCTGCTGGCACGGCTTTATCGGCCAACAGAAGCTCATTTCGATCAAGAAGCATTTTGGCACGACAGATCGTCGCTACCTCTATCTCTCCGGTTGGATGGTTGCTGCCTTGCGCTCGCAGTTCGGCCCCTTGCCGGATCAGTCCATGCACGAAAAGACCAGCGTTCCGGCTCTAATTGAAGAATTGTACACCTTCCTGCGCCAGGCCGACGCTCGCGAGCTCGGCATGATGTTTCGTGACATCGACGCGGCACGAGAAGCCGGCGATCTGGTCCGCGAAAAGCAGCTGCTGCAAGCCGTGGACAGCTATCAGACCCATGTCGTCCCGGTCATTGCCGATATCGATGCCGGTTTCGGCAATGCGGAGGCGACCTACTTGCTCGCCAAGAAGATGATCGAGGCGGGGGCCTGCGCGCTCCAGATCGAGAACCAGGTGTCCGATGAAAAACAATGCGGCCACCAGGATGGAAAGGTGACGGTTCCGCACGAGGACTTTGTCGCCAAGATCCGAGCCTGCCGTTATGCCTTCCTCGAGCTCGGAATCGACGACGGCATCATCGTCGCACGCACCGATTCTCTCGGTGCCGGCCTGACCAAGCAGATCGCATTCAGCCGCGAGCCCGGCGATATCGGCGATCTCTACAATTCCTTCCTCGATTGCGAGGACGTCGACGACCTGGCGAGCCTCAACGGCGACGTCATTATCAACCGCAACGGCAAGCTGGTGCGGCCCAAGCGCCTTGCTTCGAACCTCTATCAGTTCCGTGAGGGAACGGGGGCGGATCGCTGCGTTCTCGATTGCATCAATGCATTGAAGAACGGTGCCGACCTTCTGTGGATCGAGACCGAAAAGCCGCATATCGAGCAGATCGCATCGATGGTCGACCGCGTTCGCGAGATCGTCCCGAATGCCAAACTGGTCTACAACAACTCGCCGTCCTTCAACTGGACGCTGAACTTCCGCCAGCAAGTCTTCGATGCCTGGCTGAAGGCCGGCAAGGACGTATCAGCCTATGATCGCGCCAAGCTGATGAGCGTCGACTACGACGAGACGCCTCTTGGCATCGAAGCCGACGAAAAGATCCGCACCTTTCAACGCGACGCCGCGAGGCGAGCTGGCATATTCCATCACCTGATAACCTTGCCGACCTACCATACCGCGGCTCTTTCCACCGACAATCTCGCCAAGGAATATTTCGGCGAAGCCGGAATGCTCGGCTATGTTTCCAATGTCCAGCGCCGCGAGATCCGCCAAGGTATTGCCTGCGTCAAACACCAGAACATGGCCGGTTCGGACCTTGGTGACGATCACAAAGAATATTTCGCAGGTGAGGCTGCCCTCAAAGCGGGCGGCACGCACAATACCATGAACCAGTTCGCCGCCTGAGGGCGACCACGGAGGTCCGGCGCGCAGGGGGAGTTGCGCGCCGGACCGACACACGGATCACGGGATCACAGGATCAAAAAGGGAGTGAGTACAATGTCGGAGCAGCCCACCAAGGTTCAACCATCAGAACCCCAGCGGTCGCGGGCCGTCTTCTCGCAAGAGGATTTCGCACTGCTGCAGACGGCCGTCGCCCATTATCTCCAATCGATCAAGGACAAGCCCGAGGCGGTCAAATATTCCAACCTTTATCACAGGCTTGGTCGCATACGATAATCCGCCAAGGCCCTTGCAATCGAAAACGGGAGCCTCGGATGAGCGGAACTTTGAATCGACTTTGCGCCGTAGCGGTCGACCATGACCAAGTCCGGCCCAGCCATGAGGTCGAGATTGAGCAGGAAACGGCGATTGCGGACCTCCTCGAGGAAAGCTGTTTCGAACTCGTTGGACGTCAACAGGCCGGGCCCTATCGTCTGGTGATCTCCACCCACGGATCGAGGTTTACGTTTCACGTCGCTGGTGCAGATGGTGTCCATATCGTCTCGCATTTCATGTCTGCCGGGCCGCTTCACAGGCTCATTCGGGCTTATGTCGCCATTTGTGAGGCTCACTACGAAGCGGCGGCAAAAGGCGATGCCCAGCGTCTGGAAGCGATCGACATGGGCCGCCGCGCCACGCACAACGAAGCCTCCGAACTTCTGCGAGACCGTCTGTCGACGAAGGTGCGAACGGATCTGGAGACGGCTCGCCGATTGTTCACCATCATCGCCGCGTGCCGAATGGGCAATCCTTACGGGCCAGCCCTTGGCCTCATGTACTACGATGGGCAGCAGGCCCGCACCGGTCCAAGATCGGCAGGTTAGACCGTTTGAGACCCTTTTTTCGGGAGAAGATACAGATCCGGTTTTTCGGGACAGCGGCAAGCTTGCACAAACCTATCACCCAACGGAAGGACCCCATGAAAATTCTCGTCCCAGTCAAGCGCGTTGTCGATTACAACGTGAAGATCCGTGTCAAGCCGGATGGATCGGGCGTCGACCTTGCCAACGTCAAGATGTCGATGAACCCGTTCGACGAGATTTCGGTTGAGGAGGCCCTTCGCCTGAAGGAAGCCGGCAAGGCCGAGGAAGTGGTCGTCGTCTCGATCGGCCCGGCCAAGGCCGAGGAAACTTTGCGCACCGCGCTCGCCATGGGCGCCGACCGCGCCATCCTCGTCGAGACCGATGACGCTGTCGAGCCGCTTGCAGTCGCAAAGATCCTCAAGGGTGTTGCCGACGCTGAAAAGCCAGGCCTCATCATTGTCGGCAAGCAGGCAATCGACGATGATTCCAACCAGACCGGCCAGATGCTTGCAGCCCTTCTCGGCTCCGCCCAGGCGACCTTCGCCTCCAAGGTCGAGATCGCCGGCGCTGGAGAATCTGCAACGGCGACGGTCACCCGTGAGATCGATGGCGGCCTGCAGACCATCAAGGTCAAGCTTCCGGCCGTCGTGACGACCGACCTGCGCTTGAACGAGCCGCGCTATGCTACGCTACCGAACATCATGAAGGCGAAAAAGAAGCCGCTCGACAAGACGAGCCCGGCTGATTTCGGCGTT
>NZ_AJWE01000121.1:0-32229 GCF_000281145.1 Rhizobium sp. CF142
GCGCCCTTCGTCTATCGGTTAGGACGACAGATTTTCATTCTGTAAAGAGGGGTTCGACTCCCCTAGGGCGTGCCACTTCCTCTTCCGATCTCATACAGTCTCTGTCGCTTGCGGAACGCGTTGCGCCTTCCTATTTGAACTAAAAGCCTGCGCCCTTCGTCTATCGGTTAGGACGACAGATTCTCATTCTGTAAAGAGGGGTTCGACTCCCCTAGGGCGTACCAAAAGCCACCGACCGAAATTTCACGAAGAACTAAATTTGTCCTGTCATGTGGTGCCCCCCGCTGCAGGCCAACAATTCACGCAGCGACAAGGTCTGGCTAAGACAATCATTCCCGTCCGCTTTCCACTTTTCCACAAGCCTAGAAAAAATCTGCATAATCCGGTGAAAAATTCTCATTTTGCCGCTTGCGGCGCAGAAAGGTGCTGACTATAAGGGCGCCACCACAGAGCACGCGCCCTTCGTCTATCGGTTAGGACGACAGATTTTCATTCTGTAAAGAGGGGTTCGACTCCCCTAGGGCGTGCCACTCTTCTTCACTATTTCCCTGTCTTTTCATAGAGTTCCGTTCGCGGTTCCGACTGTGCCTGTCATGCGAATTGATGGAGCAAATGCCATGACATCACGCATCATACGCTGCCGTGTGTAGCGCGAAGTCGGCTCGTGAATCCGCTCCGTAATCTTCGTAAAGCCTATTATTTTCAAGGATATGATCAGCCCAAAAATGGTTTTCGGTATTTACCGGGGATTAGCGGGCGGCGTCTAGGATTATCGAGGTATTTCTGCTGACGCGGCACTCCAATATACGCCTCGGCGACAAGGGATTTTCGGATATGAGCCATACGGAAACGACCTATACTTCGTGGTTTGAGCGCATCAAAAGCGCGCTGATCGGTGCATTGGTCGGCCTTGCCCTGCTTATCGGATGTATCTGGCTGCTGATCTGGAACGAAGGACGTGCGATCCAGACCTATCGTGCTCTGTCCGAAGGCGCGTCACAGGTGATTTCGGTCGATGGTGCGGCTGTCGATCCGGCCAATGAAGGCAAGCTGGTCCACATCAGCGGCGCGGTGAAATCCGATCAGATCCCGCAGGATAGCCAATTCGGCGTCACCGCCGACGGGGCCGTCGGCCTTTCCCGCCAGGTCGAGATGTATCAGTGGGTGGAAAAGAGCGAGAGCCAGACCAAAAAGACACTGGGTGGCGGCGAGGAAACGACGACAACCTATTCCTACACCAAGGAATGGCGCTCGGACATCGTCGATTCGAGCCGCTTCAAGCAGCCTGACGATCATCAAAATCCAACCAGCATGCCTGACGGCGCCACCTTCACGGCAAAAACAGCACATGTCGGCGCCTTCTCGGTACCGGGCAAGGATGTGGCTGGGATCGGCGACTATTCACGACTCGCGCTCACCGACAGCGACGTGCAGCGCATAGCAGTGCAGATTGGCGCCAGCCGGCCGGCAAAGCGGAATTCCGAGGGTGCCTATATCGGTCTGAACGAAAACCTGCCCGATGTCGGCGATCTCAGGATCACCTACCAGAGAATCGACGTGGAAACGGCAAGCATCGTCGGCAAGCAGAGTCACAGCGCGCTCGTTCCCTACGAGACGACCAACCACCGCGATATCTTCCTTACCGCTGAAGGCGATGTGGATGCCGGCCAGATGTTCAAAACGGCCGAGAGTGAAAACAATATCATCACCTGGCTTGTGCGCGCCGCCGGTATCATCGGCTTGTTCGTCAGTTTCAAGCTGATGTTTGGGCTCCTGCCTATTCTTGCCGACCTGATCCCGTTCGTCGGCTCGATCATTGGCTTCGGCACGAGCATCGTGGCCTTCGTGCTGACGCTGCTTGTCGGCCCCGTTGTCATCGCCATAGGCTGGTTCGCCTACAGGCCGCTGTTGTCAGTCGGCATCATTGCGGGCGGCATATTACTTGCCGTGGTGGTTACCCGCTTTCGCAGAAAAGCACCACTTTCTCAGCCGCAGCCAGCCTGATCCCTTTCCAAGCCGATAGCCCTTCAGCCTGTCACTTGGCCGGTGCGCCATCGCTGATACGCAGCTGGATTCTGCGCGAGCCCTGATAGTGTTCGGCACCGAGCGAGCCTGCGACATGCAGGTTGGCGCCACGAGAGTTGAGAAGCAGGTTGCCGAGCGGGGTCTCGGCAGCCCTGAAGGCTATGCCGTCGAGGCGTGCGCCATCCATGGCTTCCAACGTCACCTTCACATGCCGCTCGCCGACCAGGCGGGAATCGCGCACACGATGCGCCGGTACGGCAAAGACCGGCTGGGAATGTCCCGAGCCATAAGGCCCCGCCGTTTCCAGACGGTCGATAAGCTCGATCGTTGCGCCGCTTGCAGCGATAGCACCATCGATCTTCAGCGTTTCATTGGCGACAAGGGCCGACACCGTCTTCTGTGCCTTCTCGGTGAAGAAGGCTCTCAGCAGGCCAAGCTTGCCGCGCTCGACAGTAAGACCAGCCGCCATGGCATGACCACCGCCTTTCACAAGCAGTCCTTCATCGACCGCTGCACGCACCATCCTGCCCATGTCGAAGCCGTTGATCGAACGCCCAGAGCCGGTGCCCCTGCCTGAGGGATCGAAGGCGATGGCAAAGGCGGGTCGCTTGAACCTCTCCTTCAGGCGCGCGGCAATGAGGCCGACAATACCGGGGTGCCATTTCTCATGCGCGGTGACGATGACGGAAGCCCCCTCGCCGTCTCCATATTCGGCCAGCGCTTCGGCCTCGGCCTCCTGCAGCATGACCGCTTCCATGGCCTGCCGTTCGCGGTTGAGTTCGTCCAGCCGCTGGGCGATGGCTTCGGCTTCTACGGCATCGTCCAGCGTCAGCAGGCGGCTTCCCAGCGCAGCATCACCGATTCGCCCGCCGGCATTGATGCGCGGGCCGATCAGGAAGCCGAAATGATAGGGCGTAACAGGACCTGCCAGGCCCGCCTTGCGGAATAGTGCCGCAAGACCGGCATTGCTCTGGTGGCGCGCGGCGACCAACCCCTTGACCACATAGGCGCGGTTGAGGCCCTTGAGGGGCACGACATCGCAGACGGTCGCAAGTGCCACGATATCCAGCCATTGCAGGAGATCGATCGCGAGGATGCGCTTGTCTCCGGCCTGGCGCAGCAGGCGCAGTGTTGCCACCAACACCATGAAAACGACACCCGCCGCACAAAGATGCCCAAGCCCGGAAAGATCGTCTTCGCGGTTTGGATTGACGAGGGAATGGCAGGGCGGCAGCTCGTGTGTCACCTGGTGGTGATCAATGACAACGACATCGATGTTACGGTTCGCGGCAGCCGCCAGCGCCTCGTGACTGGTGGAGCCGCAATCGACAGTGACGATCAGGCTAGCGCCGTTGTCGATCAACTGATTGATGGCCGTCGGGTTGGGGCCGTAGCCTTCGAAGATGCGATCGGGAATGTAAATATGCGCCTTGACGCCGAAATGGTTCAGGAAGCGATACATGAGTGCCGAGGATGCAGCGCCATCGACATCATAGTCACCGAAGATCGCGACGGGCTCGCCATCGCGGATCGCTTCTGCAAGCCGCTTGGCGGCCTTTTCGCAGTCCGTCAGCTTGTAGGGGTCGGGCATGAGGCTGCGGATCGTCGGATCCAGGAATTCGACGGCCTCATCCGCCGTCACGCCGCGGCCGGCAAGCACACGTGCAATCAGATCCGGCAGGCCATGCATCTGCGACATGGCGAGCGCGCGATTCTGCCCCGCCTGATCGAGACGGGAAACCCAGCGATTGTCGAGAACCGATTTTTCGACGCCCAGGAAGGCACGCGGTACCGGATCGACCTGATCTGCCATGCCAAACTCCGCTTTCATCATCTGCCCTTTTTACAGATGCAGGGCAGATAGCAAAGCGGTGATTTCAAGCCTGTGGATTACCAGAAAATTGCCCAGATAACCAAGCCGATAACAAGCAGCTGGACGAAGAGGACCGAAAGCAGGATCAGGAGAGTGGCCCAATTCCGCCCTCGCAGCGCCTCGCGCTCGAAGGCTGCTCCAAGTGCCGTCGGGTCAGATTTCGGCAAGCCCGCCTGAGGGTTTTCGATCTCCGTCCGAACATGATCATGCGTATGCTCGATATTCCTCAACCCGCGACTCCAACGGCTCCCAGGTTCATTATATCTATATCTACATATCTGTTAATATAAATTCGGCGAAATGCTTTGATTAATAACAGAAAACCCGTCCGAGCGACCTCGGACGGGCTGAACCGTTCCAAATTGGAATAAAGCGTCAGGATTCTTCCTTGGGACGCTCGATGCGGATCACCTGCGGCTCGCCGACGAGGTAGCCTTCTTCCTTGATTGCAGCGACCGCCTTGCGCACCGAATCCTCCATCGTCGCATGGGTGACGAGGATGATCGTCTGGTGGTGCGAGGGCGCCAGATGCTGCTTGGAACGCTGGACGATCGATTCCAGCGAAATCTGGTTTTCCGCCATGCGGGTCGCGACGCTCGCGAAAACACCGGTGCGGTCGAGAACGGTCAGGCGGATGAAATAACCACCCTCATGGCTCTGGATCTGCGCCTTGCGGTAAGTCTCAAGCGACTTGGCGGGATGGCCGAGGACGGGAACGCGCTGGGCGCCCGGCTGGCTCTTGGCGATGTCGGCGATATCGCCGAGCACCGAAGAGGCCGTGGCGTTGCCGCCGGCACCGGGGCCAACCATCAGCAGTTCGCCGAGAATATCGGATTCGATTGCCACCGCATTGGTGACGCCATCGACCTGGGCGATGACGGAATCGACCGGCACCATCGTCGGATGCACGCGTTGTTCGATGCCGGTATCCGTGCGCTGGGCGACGCCGAGCAACTTGATGCGGTAGCCAAGGTCGGCAGCTGCATGGATATCATCGATCGAGATATTGGTGATGCCTTCGAGATAGATATCGTCTGCAGCGATCCTGTTGCCGAAGGCAAGTGTCGTCAGGATCGAAAGCTTGTGGGCGGTATCATTGCCTTCGATGTCGAAAGCCGGATCGGCTTCGGCATAACCGAGGCGCTGGGCTTCCTTCAGGCAATCGGCAAAGGACAGGCCTTCCTTCTCCATCTTGGTGAGGATGTAGTTGCAGGTACCGTTCATGATGCCGTAGACGCGCGAGATCGTATTGCCCGTCAGCGACTCACGCAGCGCCTTGATGACAGGGATGCCGCCGGCAACGGCCGCTTCGAAGTTCAGAAGCGAGCCCTTCTCCTCCGCAATCGTCGCGAGCTCGACACCGTGATAGGCAAGCAGCGCCTTGTTGGCGGTCACCACATGGAGACCACGGGAAAGAGCGGCGCGAACGGCCACGTTTGCAGCCCCTTCAGCACCACCGATCAGCTCGACGAACACATCGATATCGGCCTTTTCGGCCAGTTCTTCCGGACGTTCGTACCAGGTGATGCCGGTCAGATCGATGCCACGGTCCTTCGAGCGATCACGTGCCGAAACTGCCGTAATCGTAATCGGGCGTCCGCAGGTGACTGCAAGTTCATTGCTTTTCTGCCTGATGATGCGAACAAGCGAGGCGCCAACGGTGCCCAAGCCCGCAATGCCGATTTTGAGGGCATCTGCCATGGATCGATCCTGAAATGTCTAGTGAAAGACAGCCGCAAATCTGCGGCTGTCTTCGAGGTTGGAATTAACGGTGGGCGTTGAGCGAGATGACGTTGTGCATCGTCTCGTCCGCCGTCGACATGAACTTCTTGATGTTGCGCGCAGCCTGGCGGATGCGGTGTTCGTTCTCGACAAGCGCCAGACGGACGTAGTCGTCGCCCTGCTCGCCGAAGCCTATGCCGGGGGCAACGGCAACATCGGCCTTCTCGACCAGAAGCTTCGAGAATTCCAGCGAGCCGAGATGACGGAACTTTTCCGGGATCTTCGCCCAGGCAAACATGGTGGCAGCCGGCGGCGGCACTTCGAAGCCGGCCTTGCCGAAGCTTTCGACCATGACATCACGGCGCCGCTTGTAGACGTTGCGTACCTCGGCAATGTCGGAACCGTCGCCATTCAGGGCATGGGTTGCGGCAACCTGGATCGGCGTGAAGGCACCGTAATCGAGGTAGGACTTCACACGCGTCAGCGCCGCGATCAACCGCTCGTTGCCGACCGCAAAGCCCATGCGCCAGCCGGGCATGGAAAAGGTCTTGGACATGGAGGTGAATTCAACCGTCACATCCATTGCGCCCGGAACCTGCAGAACCGACGGTGGCGGCTCGCCATCGAAATAGATTTCCGAATAGGCGAGATCCGAAAGGACGATGATGTCATGCTTCTTGGCGAAGGCGATGACGTCCTTGTAGAAGTCGAGGGTCGCCACGAAGGCCGTCGGGTTCGACGGATAGTTCAGGATCAGCGCCAGCGGCTTCGGGATCGAGTGGCGGACGGCCCGTTCCAGCGGCGGAAAGAAGCTTTCATCCGGCTCGACCGACATGGAGCGGATCACGCCGCCGGCCATCAGGAAGCCGAAAGCATGGATCGGATAGGTCGGGTTCGGGCAGAGGATGACGTCACCCGGTGCGGTGATGGCCTGCGCCATGTTGGCGAAGCCTTCCTTGGAGCCGAGGGTGGCGACCACCTGCGTGTCCGGGTTCAGCTTCACGCCGAATCGGCGGGCATAGTAGGCGGCCTGGGCGCGGCGCAGGCCGGGAATGCCCTTGGAGGACGAATAACGATGGGTGCGCGGGTCCTGGACGACTTCGCAGAGCTTGTCGACGATCGCCTGAGGGGTCGGAAGATCAGGGTTTCCCATGCCGAGATCGATGATATCGGCCCCGCCCGCTCGCGCGCTCGCTTTCAAACGGTTGACCTGTTCGAAAACGTAAGGCGGCAAACGCCGGACTTTGTGAAACTCTTCCATCTCTTTCCCCATGGAAATGCGGCCAACGTGACCGCTGTCGAAGCTCGTTCCGTCTCCCGGCATCTGCGATACGAGCTTCAGACTCGCAGCGCCGTATTCCTCTTCAACTTAACTGCGCGGCAAATCTTTGACGGAGAAGCCGCGCACGAAGCGCATTATCGGGAAAATTGCACCTTCCGATCCATCCGGAAGGCTTTGCGTCCAAATCGCCTTAAAGGCAAGGCTTATTTGGTGATTTCGGAGAGCGTCGCGGCCCCGTGGTCGGCGGCAAGCGCGCGCATCTCGGCGACGCGACGCTGGTACTCCGCTTCCGAGATTGCGCCCGACTGCCGCTTGGCGCTGAGGGCCGTCAGCTGATGCTGAAGCTCGGCCGCCTGTTCGTCGCTCATCTGCACATTGGCAGCCGTCAGTGGCGCACCGAACGACGGGTAGCCGTCCGGGCTCTTGGTCAGGCCGCCTTCAACAGGCTCACCCTTGGAGGCCGGCATCACGACTGCCGTCGGTGCTGCCATGCGCTGGGCAAAAGCCTTCTTCTCCTCGGCGGTCTTGTTGCATCCGGCAAGCGCTATGGCCATGGCCGCGGCCGCCACGCAGATTGCTGCGGTGCGGGTGAAGGTCGCGATATGCCCAATGCCTGTCGTCGTCATGCCTGATGATCCAATCCTGCCTGCTTCGACTGTTAAATTCGTCGCAGCGACAAAGCAATAGCATGAGAGGAGGCGAGCGGAACTTGTTTTCTTCAACACAGCAGATGTACAACGAACGAACAGTGGGTGCTGCCGCCGGAGGAAGTGCGTGACCGACAGCAAGCGGGAGAATGGTGCCAAGGTGGATTTCGACGCCAAGGATCTCGATCCCTATCTTCTGAAGGATCCCGAGGCCATGGCGATGAACTTCGCCCGTGCGCTCGAAAACCTCGGCAAGGCAGCTTCGGCGTGGCTCGGCCCGCGTGAACGCGGCGAAATCTCCGACACGGTCGTCGAACCCGTCACCGATATGGTGAAGACGCTCTCCAAGGTGACGGAATACTGGATTTCCGATCCGCGCCGAACCTTCGAGGCGCAGACGCAGCTGATGAGCTCGTTCTTCGGCATATGGATGAACTCCATGCAGAGGATGCAGGGCAGCCCGCTGGCAGCAGAACCGATCGCACGCGTGGATAAGCGTTTCGCTGACGAAGACTGGCAGAAAAATCCCTTCTTCGAATTTTTAAAGCAGGTCTATTTCGTGACCGCCGACTGGGCCGAAAAGCTGGTTGCCGAGACCGAGGGGCTGGACGAGCACACCAAGCACAAGGCCGGCTTCTATGTGAAGCAGATTACGGCAGCGCTCTCGCCCACCAATTTTGTGGTCACCAATCCGCAGATCTACCGTGAGACGATCGCAACGAGCGGCGAAAACCTCGTGCGCGGCATGAAGATGCTGACCGAGGATATCATTGCCGGTCGCGGCGAACTGCGCATGCGCCAGACCGACATGACCAAATTCGCCGTCGGCCGCGACATGGCGCTGACACCGGGCAAGGTGATCGCCCAGAACGAAATCTGCCAGATCATCCAATACGAGCCATCGACGGAAACCGTGCTTAAACGGCCACTGCTGATTTGCCCGCCGTGGATCAACAAATTCTACATCCTCGATCTCAACCCGCAGAAATCCTTCATCAAGTGGTGCGTGGACCAGGGACATACGGTCTTCGTCATCTCCTGGGTCAACCCGGATAGCCGCCATGCGCTGAAGGGCTGGACGGCCTACGCAAGGGAAGGCGTCGATTTCGCACTGGAAACGGTCGAGAAGGCAACCGGTGAGAAGGAAGTCAACGCCATCGGCTATTGCGTCGGCGGCACGCTGCTTGCCGCAACCCTTGCCCTGCACGCCAAGGAAAAGAACAAGCGCATCAAGAGTGCAACGCTCTTCACCACCCAGGTCGATTTTACCCATGCCGGCGACCTGAAGGTCTTTGTCGACGAGGAGCAGCTTCAAGCGCTGGAAGCGCATATGCAGGAGCTCGGCTATCTCGATGGTTCGCGCATGTCGACGGCCTTCAATATGCTCAGGGCGAGCGAGCTCATCTGGCCCTATTTCGTCAACAACTACCTGAAGGGCCAGGAGCCCCTGCCCTTCGACCTGTTGTTCTGGAATGCCGATTCGACCCGCATGGCGGCGGCCAACCATGCCTTCTACCTGCGCAACTGCTATCTCAGGAATGCGCTGACCAGGGATGAGATGGTCCTCGACGGCAAGACCTTGTCGCTGAAGGACATCAAGATCCCGATCTATAATCTCGCGACCCGCGAGGATCACATCGCGCCGGCAAATTCCGTCTTCCTCGGCAGCCAGTTCTTCGGCGGCAAGGTGCAGTTCGTCGTTGCAGGCTCCGGCCATATTGCCGGCGTCGTCAATCCGCCGGACAAGCACAAGTATCAGTTCTGGACCGGCGGACCGGCCAAGGGCGACTATGATACATGGCTTGCCAAGGCAAAGGAGACGAGGGGTTCCTGGTGGCCGCACTGGCATGCGTGGATTGAGGCGCAGACCGGGGAGCGTGTGGCTGCCCGCAAGGTGGGTGGAGCAGCGCTCAATGCGATCGAGGAAGCTCCCGGCAGCTATGTTATGGCGCGCAGCTGACGGCAGCAGAGTTCTGTCCCGCTGCCAGAGTCAACCATCACCGAGCGGCGACATGCCAATGGTGGCAAGCCCTTTTAAAATAGCTTTTTCTAAAATACAGCGCCTCTTTTCGGGACAATCGAAGCAGAGCACTGCACCTGTAAACCAATTGGAAACCATAGTTCGTCATCCTTAGGGAATAGTCGCATGTCGCGGATGGGCCAAAATTTGGCCTTTTTGGGCAGTTAGCGGCTCCGGCATAGATCAGTAGTCAGTGTTGCCGGCCTGCATAGCGAGTTTTGGAAGACGAGTAGAGTATGGCGTTTGCAGTAGGGACGTTCAACAACGTCGCCCCTTTTAGCGGATCCCCTGTTCGTTCGGGCAGATCTCGCGGTTTACTTACCGGCATCGCAGTCGCCGGACTTCTGACCTCCACGTGGCTTATCGGCACTGTTGCAACAATGCAATCCGTGTCGATGCCCTTCTCCTCGCCGAAGGAGATCGCTCAGGTCACAGCAGCCCCGAAGGCACATGCTGCCGTGTCACATGAGCGGCTCATCCACATCAATAAGGCCTCGCGGTTGGCAGCATTCGACGCAAAGCCGGCCATACCGCTGACAGCACAGTTGATCCAGTCCCACGCCGAGAAGACATCCGCCGCATCGAGCGCGGAGCTGGCGCTCGCCAAGACCAATCGTCTCCCCGTTGCCGTCGCGGAACTTGGGCCGGTCGCCGTCTCCGACAATCCGCGTTTCAGCAAGGAAGACACAGTCAAGGCGGCGACACCCATCGTCCAAACCGCCGCCGCCACGCCTGCCAAGGATGACGCCGACCGGATCATCATCCCGTCGAAGGAGTCTGTCGCTGCGGCCGAAATGCCGGCTATGCTCGCTCTAGCCGACGCCGGCCCGCGCGTCATGCCTGCTCCCGTCGAACTGCCGCCGGCGACCCCCGCTGCTGTGCTCGCCGCCAACAAGCCGGCCGAGATGGAGGTTGCCGAGGCAGACGATAGTGCGCGGCCTTTCGACCTGGTTCTCGCCCCAGATGAGGATTCCGTACCGCTGCCGATGGCGCGGCCCGACGGCCTCGTCGGCAAGCCGGCGCCTGCCTCCAAGGGTTCGCAGCGTACTGCCGAGCCTGTACTTGCCTATGCCAAGCCGAACTCGCCGATCGAGGATGACCAGGACGATGCGGTGCCTCGCTACGACAAGCCGGTCTTTACGCCACGCCTGCGCGCCGGTGTCGCGATCTACGACATTGAAAACGCGACCGTCTACCTGCCGAACGGCGAGCGGCTGGAGGCCCATTCCGGTCTCGGCAAGATGCGCGACAACCCGCGTTATATTGATCAGAAAATGCGAGGACCGACGCCGCCGCACACCTATAACCTGACGATGCGCGAAGCCCTGTTCCATGGTGTGGCAGCCATTCGCCTGACGCCGGTGCAGGGTTCGGACGCGATCTTCAACCGTGTCGGTCTGCTGGCGCACACCTATATGCTCGGCAAGAACGGCGATTCCAACGGCTGCATTTCCTTCAAGGATTACAAGCGTTTCCTAGCCGCCTACCAACGTGGAGACATCAGGCAGCTCGTTGTCGTGCCGCGGATGAACAACAAGCCGGCTTCGACGCTCGCTTCGCTCTTCTCCTCGCGCACTTAGAGCCTTTCCTGGTCAGCTTGCATCATTCTGTTGGCTCAAACGGAGTCGGATGGTCGACCGGCCGGCGCGCGTCGTAGCCCAGATCTACGGCCAAGCCGACCGGTCGATCAGGCGGCCCGTTTCAGCCAACCCCGGTGGTTTGCTTGCAAACCAGCTAGGGCCGGGCTCTTTGCGCCAGGATCAAAGGCGATCGGCTCGGACGTACCTGGGGTATGCCCTTCGCCAATCGCCTGCCCTGACGAAAACCTGCGCCGGCAGAATGCTGAAATCTGACCAGGAAAGGCTCTAAAGATTGGCCGCGAGGAAATCGGCGAGCGACCGGCTCTCCGCTGTGAGACGCAGCTTTCCCCTGACGAGTGCAAGTTCGGAGGCGGGCTGCGGATCGAACCCATCTGCCGCTCCAAGCTGGCGATGTTCAGGCAAGACGGCATCCGACGGCAGCAGGCTGATGCCGAGGCCTGAGGCGACCGCCGCCTGAACGCCCATCAAACCCTGGCTGGTGTAGGCTATGCGCCAGCGCCTTCCGCTGCGCTCGATGAAGCGGATCGCCCGTTCACGGTAAATGCAGCCAACCGGAAAGACGGCGAGCGGGACCGGCTCATCCCTCACCGGCCGCAGCGTGCTCTCAACCCAGACCAGTTCCTCCTTCCAGCTCGCCAGACAGGCACCATCACCGGGTTCCCGCTTGATCAGTGCCAGATCGATTTCACCCGTATCGAGAAGGCGGCAAAGCTCGACGCTCCAGCCGCTGACGGTGTCGAGCCTTATATACGGTGAGGCAGTGGAAAAACCGGAGAGAAGATCGATGAGCCTGCGGCCGGCAAAATCCTCGGGAACGCCGAGCCTGACGGTCTTCGGCGCAGCGGGCTTGCGCATGACGTCCATCGCCTCTTCTGCCGTCGCCAGCAGGCGTCGGGCATAGCTCAAGAGAATTTCGCCCTCCTCCGTCGTCTGGATACCCCCCGTCGACTTGTCGCGCAGAAGCAGGGTGTGGCCGATATTGGCCTCGAGCTTCTTGATCTGCTGGCTGACGGTGGACTGAGTAAGGTGAACACGCTCAGCCGCCCGCGTGAAGCCGCCGGTATCGACGACCGCCGCGAAGGTTCGGAGAAGATCGAGGTCGAAGGCGAAGCTCATTCGATTTTCCACTATTGGTAATTATGACATTTAATTTCTCAATGACCCGCATCTTTGTCAACATGCGGCAAATGATGGAGATGAGAGATGATACTTCCCGGAAACCGACCAACCTGGCTGACTTTCGATTGTTACGGCACGCTGATCCAATGGGATGAAGGCCTGCTTGCTGCCATGGACGCGATCCTGTCAGCCAAGGGCCGCGATATCGACCAGGCGGCCTTCATTGCTGTCTATGACCGCTACGAGCATGAACTGGAACAGCAAAAGCCGCACCGATCCTTCAGCCAAGTCACGGCTCTCGCATTGGAACTGGCGATGAAGGAGTTCGGCCTGCCATTCCACACCGCCGATGCCGATCTGCTGACGTCCTCTATCGGCCGGATGCCGCCGTTCCCGGAAGTGGTAGAAACGCTTGGCAGGCTGAAAGCTGCCGGTTTCCGGCTTGCCATTATTTCCAATACGGACGACGCGATCATTGCCGGCAATGTCGCGCAGCTCGGCGGCTTCGTCGACCGGGTGATCACCGCGGAGCAGGCGGAAGCCTACAAGCCCTCGCCGCAGATCTTCCGGCACGCCTGGAAAACGCTCGGCATCGGCATGGATGATCTCGTGCACATCTGCGCCAGCCCCCATCTTGACCTTGCCGCCGCACGAGAACTCGGTTTTCGTGCGATCTGGGTTGATCGTGGCACGGGACGGAAACCGCTCAGCGACTACCGCCCCAACGAGACCGTGCCGACGCTCGACAAGGTACCCGGTCTCTTTGCCGCAAACGGCTGGATGTAATTGACGCGATAGGAGACAAAACATGGCCCATGAACTGAACCTGGCGAAGGGACAGCCGACGATATTACGCAATCTGCCGCTCGATACCGACGAGATCTGGCAGGCGCGTGTCGATCTGGCGGCATGCCTTCGAATGGCGGCGCGGCTCGGCCTTGAGGAAGGCATCTGCAACCATTTCTCGGCAGTCGTGCCCGGCCATCCCGATCTCTTTCTCGTCAACAGGCTCGGCTGGGCCTTTCAGGAGGCAACTGCTTCATCACTGCTGATCTGCGATTTTGAAGGCAACGTCATTGCCGGCGACGGCGTGCCTGAGGCAACCGCCTTCTTCATCCACGCCCGCCTGCACAAGATGTCGCCGCGCGTCGGTGCGGCCTTCCATACGCACATGCCGAACGCGACAGCGCTCAGCATGGTCGAGGGCGATCCCTTCATCTGGGCCGGACAGACGTCGCTGAAATTCTATGGCCGCGTCGCCGTCGACGAGAATTATAACGGACTGGCGCTCGATGAACGGGAAGGCGACAGGATCGCCGCCGTGCTCGGCGACAAGGACATCCTGTTCATGAAGAACCATGGCGTCATGGTCTGCGCGCCAAACATCGCCGAAGCCTGGGACGATCTCTACTATCTGGAACGTGCGGCAGAGGTTCAGCTCAAGGCGATGAGCACCGGGCGTTCGCTGATCCCGGTTCCCAAAGATATCGCGGAACAGGCGGCAAAGCAGATGCGCGAAGGCGATCCGGAAAGTGCGCGCCTGCATCTCGAAAGCGTCAGGCGCGTTCTCGACCGGCAGGCGCCCGAATATCGGATCTAAGCCCTGCTTATTTCAGCCATACGCCGATGCGCTCTACCGCTTCGGCGATCTCGGCTTCTGAACCGGCATAGGAAATGCGGAGCGTACGCGGTCCTTCCACCGGATCGAAATCGAGGCCGGGCGTCGCGGCGACATTGATTTCCGCCAGCATCCGGCGCGCGAAGTCCATGCTGTCATTGGTGAAGCGCGATACGTCGACATAGGCGTAGAAGGCGCCATCCATGGGCGACGCCGGCGCAAGGCCGAGCTTCGGCAGCCGGTCGAGCAGCAGGTCGCGATTAGCGGCATAACTTGCCTTGACGCGATCCAGCTCCTCGGCAGCACCGAGCGCTGCGGTGGCGGCGATCTGCGACAGCTCCGGCGGAGAAATATAGAGGCTCTGGGCGACGCGCTCGATCGGGCGCACCAGCCGCTCAGGCAGCACCATCCAGCCGATGCGCCAGCCGGTCATGCAATAGTATTTAGAGAAGGAGTTGATGACGATCGCCTCATCCGTCAGCTCCAGCGCGCTCGTCTCTTCGCCTGCGAAGGTGAGGCCGTGATAGATCTCGTCGGAGATGAAGGCGATATCATTGGCATCGCAGTAAGCGGCAAGCGCCTTCAGGCCTTCGCGGCCGGTTACCGTGCCGGTCGGATTTGCAGGGCTTGCAAGCAGCACGCCCTTCAGCCTCACACCCTTTTCCTTCTGGATCGCTTCGAGGCTTTCGGGCGTCAGCGTGAAATGCGTTTCTGATGTGACGGGCACTTCGACCACATTGAGGCCGAGGGCACCGAGGATGTTGCGATAGGCAGGATAGCCTGGCCGGGCAATGGCAACCGCATCGCCGGCATCAAAAAGCGACAGAAAGGCGAGATTGAAGGCCGCCGACGAGCCGGTTGTGATGGCGATGCGGACGGCATCGATCTCGAGACCGTGGCGAGCGCGATAGTACCAGGCAAGCGCATGTTTCAGCCTTGCCGTGCCGAGCGCATCCGTATAGCCGATCCGCCCTTCGGCGAGTGCTGCGCGGGCGGCTTCAAGGGCTGCCTGGGGTGCGGGATGCGAGGGCTGGCCGACAGCCATGGAAATGACGGGGTGACCGCCTGCCCGTCTCTTCGTCGCTTCGGCCAGAACATCCATGGCGTGGAATGGTTCGACTTCGCTGCGTTTCGATATGGAAAACACGATCACTTCCTGCCTGGCTTCAGATAAAGGCCAGACAATTGCCGCAATAATCGGCTCATCACAATCCCGCGAGGGCTTGGATCGGAGGAAAATTCCTGTTTGATGGCGGCCCGACGCGCCGTAATTTGATGCGGACGCATCCAAGCCCATTAACCCGGCGATGGTATTTTTCGTTCGAAAACCCATCAGCCGACGACGAGGATACCATGGCCTTCTTCTCCAAAACGCTCACCGCGCTGGCGCTTGCAGCCTCCATCGCCCTTCCGGCTCAGGCATTTGCATTCGACGACCAGCAGAAGAAGGAACTGGGTGAGTTCATCAAGCAGTATCTGATCGAAAATCCGGAGATCATGCTCGAGGTTCAGGATGCGCTTCAGAAAAAGCAGCAGATGGCCCAGCAGGTGAAGGCCACCATGGCCATCGAGAACAATACCGACGGCATCTTCGATTCCAAGAATGACGTGACACTCGGCAACGCGAAGGGCGATGTCACCGTCGTCGAGTTCTTCGACTATAACTGCACCTATTGCCGTCACGCCCTGCCCGACATGCAGGCGCTCCTGAAGAAGGACAAGAATGTCCGCTTCGTGCTGAAGGAATTCCCGATTCTCGGACCGGATTCGGTCGCGGCACATCGTGTGGCGGATGCCTTCCGCCGGCTTGCGCCCGAAAAGTACAGCGATTTCCACGTCGCGCTGCTCGGCAGCGACGGCCGCGCTTCCGAGGACACCGCAATCCAGGTTGCCTCCTCTCTCGGCGTCAGCGAAGACAAGATTCGCGCGGAGATGAAAAAGAGCCCGAACGATGACATCGTGCAGGCGACCTATCAGCTCGCCGCCAATCTCGGCATCAGCGGTACACCGTCTTATGTGATCGGCAACGAAATGGTGCCCGGCGCCGTCGGCATCGACGATCTTGAAGCCAAGGTTAAGAATATGCGGGCCTGCGGCAAGACGAGCTGCTAACCGCCTGATTGCGCGGAGCCTGAGACTTCTGGCGTCGGGTAATCCAATTCGATTCGTATACATGACCTCCCGAACGTCATTGCGCGGAACTCTGACGTTCTGCGGGCGGAATACCTCGGCTTGCCTCAAGCTGGCCGAGGTATTCGGTCGACGGCTCGGTTGGGGGCCTTGAGACAAGTCATCGCCTGAAAGCTAGTTGAAAGCTTCAACCTCATAGAAAAGGGCAGCATCGTGGAGGAGACACGGTCAAGGTGACGAGACGACGATGCGTTTGGACCATAAGGAGGAGATTTCCATGCGTTCTTCACGCAGCCTTTTTCACACCGTCGCTTTTTCCGCTCTTCTTGCCGCGTCATCCTTTGTTGCGAGCAGCGCAAGCGCAGCCGACAAGATCACCATCATGGTCGGCGGCTATGAGAAGCAGATCTATCTGCCCGCCAAGCTCGCCGAATCGCTCGGCTACTTCAAGGACGAAGGGCTCGACGTCGAGCTGCTGAACGAAGCGGCCGGCGTCGATGCCGAAAACCAGCTTCTGGCCGGCGCCGTCCAGGGCGTCGTCGGCTTCTACGACCATTGCGTTGACCTGCAGGCCAAGGGCAAGTTCGTCGAATCCATCGTCCAGTTCAGCCAGGCACCGGGCGAAGTCGAGATGGTTTCGAGCAAGCATCCGGAGATCAAGTCGCCGGCCGATTTCAAGGGCAAGAGCCTCGGAGTCACTGGTCTCGGCTCGTCCACCAACTTCCTCACCCTCTTCATGGCGTCGAAGGCCGGCTTGCAGCCGGGCGACGTCGTCACCGTTCCGGTCGGCGCCGGCGGCACGTTCATCGCCGCGATGCAGCAGGACCAGATCCAGGCCGGCATGACGACCGAGCCGACGATCTCGCGCCTGGTCAAGACCGGCGAGGCAAGCGTTCTCGTCGACATGCGCACGGTCGAAGCGACACGAAACGCGCTCGGTGGAACCTACCCGGCCGCCTCGCTCTATATGGAAACCTCCTGGGTCGACGCGCATAAGGACGAGGCTCAGAAGCTCGCCAACGCCTTCGTCAAGACGCTGAAGTACATCAATACGCATTCTGCCGCCGACATCGCCGACAAGATGCCAAAAGACTTCTACGTCGGCGACAAGGATGGCTACATCAAGGCTCTCGACGGGGGCAAGGGCATGTTCACGCCCGACGGCGTCATGCCGGAAGACGGTCCCAAGACCGTGCTTGCCGTGCTCTCGGAGTTCTCCAAGAACGTCAAGGGCAAGCAGATTGACCTTTCCAAGACCTACACGACGGAATTCGTCAAGAACGTCAAGTGAGGCCGTCGCGCCGCTTCCGGCGTTGGTCGAAGCGGCGTCCGTTCGATCATGGGCATTGCGTGCACACGCCCTGAAAGCACGCCTTAGGTTTCATTATGCAACAGGACAACAACCAGACCCCGGCGATTGAGCTGATCAATGTCAGCCGGCGCTTCGTCTCGCCGACCGGCAAGTCGCTGACGGCCTTGTGCGATTTCAACATGACGGTTGCCCGCGGCGAATTCGTCGCCGTCGTCGGCCCGACCGGCTGCGGCAAATCGACGACGCTCAATCTCGTAACGGGGCTCGCCCGCCCCAGCGCCGGCGAAGTGCGCCTGATGGGCGGCCCGATCACCGGCATAGACCGGCGTGTCGGCTTCGCATTCCAGACCGATGCGCTTTTTCCCTGGAAGAACGTTATCGAGAACGTCATGGCCGGCCCGCTGTTTCGCGGAAAGTCGCGCGCCGAGGCGGAAAAGAGTGCCCGCGACTGGCTTGCCCGCGTCGGCCTTTCGAAGTTTCTGCACCACTATCCCCACCAGCTTTCCGGCGGCATGCGCAAGCGCGTCTCGCTGGCACAGACGTTCATCAACGAACCAGAAATCCTACTGATGGACGAGCCCTTTTCGGCGCTCGACGTGCAGACCCGCACGGTCATGCATGAGGAACTGCTGAAGCTTTGGGCCGAGCGCAAGGCTTCCGTGGTCTTCGTCACCCACGACCTCGAAGAGGCCGTGGCTTTGGCCGATAAGGTCTATGTACTGACGGCAGGCCCTGCCACGGTCAAGTCGGTCTACACGATCGAGCTTCCCCGCCCCCGCGTCGTATCGGAGATACGCTACGAGCAGAGCTTCATCGATTATTGCAAGACGATCTGGGAGGACCTTCGCAAGGAGGTCGAGACCAGTTACCGCCGCGCAAGCGAAGCGGCCTGACGGGAGGATATCATGGCAAACGCTACTTTCGAGGCCGGTTCGACCACTCTGTTTCGGCCCGGAACATCCGATGTTGAAATCGAAGCCTCCGCGCTGAAGGCTATGCGCCGGCGCAAAATGCTCGTGCGCTTCTGGCAAATCGCCATCCTGGTCTTCGTTATCGGTATGTGGGAGCTCTCTTCCAACATGCAGTGGATCGATCCGTTCTTCTATTCCAGCCCGAGCGGCGTGCTCCAACGCCTCTACGAATGGGCTACCGAAGGCACGACGGAAGGCTCACTCTGGTATAACCTCTGGGTGACGATGGAAGAGGCGCTGATCGGCTTCTTCGCGGGCTCGATCACCGGCGTATTCGTCGGCATAGGTCTCGGCCGCAACCGCTTCCTGTCGGATATCTTCTCCGTCTACATCAAGGCGATCAACTCGATCCCGCGCGTCGTTCTTGCACCGATCTTCATCATGATCATGGGTCTCGGTCTGCCGTCCAAGGTGGCGCTTGCCTTCATCATGGTATTCTTCGTCGTCTTTGCGAATGCCTTTCAGGGCGTGCGCGAGGCCGACCGCAACATGATCGCCAATGCGCGCATTCTCGGTGCTTCGGACTGGCAGGTCACACGCACGGTTGTCATTCCCTCTGCGATGAGCTGGATCTTTGCGAGCCTGCACGTCTCCTTCGGTTTCGCCATTATTGGCGCGATCGTCGGCGAATTCGTCGGTGCCCGGTTCGGCATCGGCCAGCTCATCTCGATCGCAAAGGGTACGTTCGACGCGGCCGGCATGTTCGCGGCGATCCTGCTCGTCATGGTCGTCACCCTCTTTGCCGAGTTCATCATGACGCTGATCGAGACCCGTCTTGCGAAATGGCGCCCGCAGCAACACATGGATGCGCAGTAGTCAGATCGAGCTCCTCTCGAGCCAGATCGAAGCAAAGGCCGGGCGTTGAAATTCCCGGCCTTCTTTGATTCGATCGGCTGGATTTTACGCTCACCTGATCGGCAGGCGTACGGTCACGACGAGACCACCGCCTTCGGCCTCGTCGAGCGAGACGCCGCCGCCTGTGCCGTCGACGACTTCCCGCACGATCGAAAGACCGAGACCACTTCCTTCGGCTTCGGTCCCGATGATGCGATAGAACCGTTCGAACACCTGTTCGCGTTCGCCCTGTGGTATGCCTGGCCCGTTGTCCTCAACCGTAACGATGGCATAGCCATCAGCCTGTCGCACGGTGACGGTGATACGCCCGTTTTCCCGCGTGTAGCGGATGGCGTTGTCGATCAGGTTGACCAACATTTCGCGCAACATCGTCCCGTCGCCTTCGACGACGACTGGACCATCCGCTTCTAGGCCGACATCGATATTGCACTTCAGCGCTTCTTCCGCATGTGCCTCCAGGATCTCACGGGCTGCTTTGCTCAAATCGGTCGCATCTGACCGCGGGCGGCGGCTTCCGGGCTCGGCACGCGACAAGGTAAGAAGCTGGCTGGCGAGACGCGAAATCTGCCGGGTGCTCGTGCGCAGCGCGACAAGCGCCTCATCGCGGCGATCGGCATCCTTCTCGCGCGCGGCCACGCTTGCCTGCGTCGAAATCAACGCGAGGGGTGTGCGCAACTGATGGGCGGCATTCGACACGAAGCGGCGTTGCGCCGCCATCTGGTTCTGGACTCGCTCCATATGGTCGTTCAACGCGTGTACCAACGGCCGGAACTCGGTCTGCACCATCTCCGGCGGCAGCGGATCGAGGCGATTGCGCCCGCGCTCGCGCACCGCATCCCTGAGCCTCAGGGCCGGGGCAAGGCCCCATTGAAGCCCGAGGATGGTGACGAGGCTCGCGACGAAGACGAGGATGAACTGTTTGGAAAAGTCGGAGAACCACAGCTGCCGTCGCATGGCGTACTGGCTATTGTGCGTCACGGCGACCGTTACGGAGATCGCGCCATCGGCCGGCAAGCCCACGACCGGATGTTCGAGCATCATAATGCGGACGCCAGCGCCGTGGAACGTGCGATCCTCCCCGACACGCTGGACCACCGGCAGCGGCACGTCAGGAAAGCCGCTGATGAGGCTGCCCCATGCCGTTGTAACCTGATAGAAAACACGGTCGCCAAAGCCGGTATCGAACATTTCCAGCGCAGCAGGCGGCACGTCGACCTGCGCGTTACCACCCTCATCGACCTGGACAGCCTCCGCGATCACGCGGGCCGACGCCAGGAGGGTTCGATCCGTCACGAGCTTTGCCGTCGCATCCGCCGTCCAGAAGCTGTCGTAGAGATTGAAAGCAATCGCTCCGAACAAGGTGAACAAAACCCAGCAAAGCAGTTGCACCCTGAGGCTTTTGCTGAGTTTGACGATGGTCGCACCGACCTTGTTGAGGACGTTACTGGACATGTCTGAGCAGGTAACCAAGCCCACGCAAGGTCGCAATCTGAACCGAGCTGCCTTCAAGCTTTTTCCGAAGCCTGTGGACATATATTTCTATCGCGCTCGGATCGGCTTCATCATCGAAACCGAACACGCTTTCGGACAGAGCGGCTTTGGAAACGGTGGTGCCAGCCTTCATGACAAGCTGTTCGAGAACGCCATATTCCCGGGGCGTGAGCTGCAAGGGCTCGCCTGCGACAAAAAACTGCCGCGTCCCTCCCGAGAAAAGGAGATCGCCCACGACGACCTCGGACGATGCACGGTCCTGCCCGCGGCGCACGACTGCGCGGATCCTCGCCTCGAGCTCCGCAATCTCGAAGGGTTTGGCGAGATAATCGTCAGCGCCGCTGTCCAGCCCACTCACACGGCCGTCCAGGCTCGCATTCGCAGTGAGAATAATAACAGGCAGCTTGCTGCCGGATTGCCTCAATCTCTTCAGCAGCGTGAGGCCGTCCAGCTTCGGCAGCGAAAGGTCGAGGATCATCGCCGAATATTCAGCCACCTTCAGCATATGTTCGGCATCCTCGCCGTCATGGGCAACATCGATCGCATATTGTGCCTGCCGCAGGGCTTTACCCAGCCAGGCCGCAAGGTCCTTGTTGTCCTCCACGACGAGCAATCTCATCCATCCTCCTTAGCATGTGGAAACGCGGTGGCGGAAGCGCCGCGCAGAAGCTCGGGATCGGCCGTTTGGGCCGCATACACGACGCTACGATACCGTAATGTATCCGGCCACCGGAGCGCGCGGTCAAACCTTCACATCAACACGTCAGCGACCACTCATCAAATGGCCCGAATCGAAGCGTTTCAGCCATGTGGACAAACATGGCGCGACATCCTCTGCCGATTCTGTAAGGGCTTTCAATAAGCCCGCGTGGAGTCTATAGGTGGCGCTCGTGCATTCCCGTGCCTTTGCCGCCGAAAGGCTGGTACAGGACGCGATGAATACAATGAACCACGTAACGGTTGTCTGATCCAGAGAAGATCGGCAGCCGGTGCGCCAAACGGAACATTCGATGACGCAAACGATTTTTGTCCTGAACGGGCCCAACCTGAATATGCTGGGCAAGCGAGAACCTGGCATCTATGGCGGCAAGACGCTCAAGGACATAGAGGCGGACTGCAAGGCTGCGGGCCGCGAACTCGGCTTCGACATCGACTTCCGCCAAAGCAATCACGAAGGCACGCTGGTGGACTGGTTCCACGAAGCGGATGAAAAGGCCGTCGGCGTTGCCATCAATGCAGGCGCCTATACGCATACGTCGGTCGCGCTGCATGATGCGATCCGTGCCATTTCCATTCCCGTCATCGAGCTCCACATATCCAACGTGCATGCGCGGGAAGAATTCCGCCACAAGTCGATGATCGCACCCGCATGCAAGGGCGTGATCTGCGGCTTCGGGCCTCATAGCTACATCCTGGCGCTACACGCGCTGAAGAACATCACGGCATAAGAAGAAGACAGGGCAACACTCATGGCTGACAAGAAATCCGGTATCGATCAGGCACTGATCCGCGATCTCGCCAATATCCTCAAGGACACGGATCTGACCGAGATCGAAGTCGAACAGGAAGATCTGCGTATCCGCGTTTCGCGGGCAGGCACGCCCCAGTACATCCAGGCGCCGATCGCAGGCCCCGCCTATGCGGCACCGGCTGCGGCTGCCCCAGTCGCGGCAGCTGCGGCTGCTCCGGCAGCAGCCGGCCGTAACCCGGCCAATACTGTGAACGCGCCAATGGTAGGCACGGTCTACATGGCCCCAGCCCCGGGCGCGCGTGCGTTCATCGAACTCGGCGCCACCGTCAAGGAAGGCCAGACGCTCCTCATCATCGAAGCGATGAAAACGATGAACCAGATCCCCTCGCCGAAGTCCGGCAAGGTCACGGAAATCCTTGTCGAAGACGGTTCGCCCGTCGAATACGGCCAGCCGCTCGTCGTCATCGAATAAGGCTTTGCCAATGATTTCGAAGATCCTCATAGCCAATCGCGGCGAGATCGCCCTTCGCGTGCTGCGCGCCTGCAAGGAGCTCGGCATTGCAAGTGTTGCCGTGCATTCGACGGCCGATGCCGACGCCATGCATGTGCGCCTTGCCGACGAGAGTGTGTGCATCGGCCCGCCGCCGTCGCGCGAAAGCTATCTCAATATCCACCAGATCGTCGCAGCCTGCGAAATCACCGGCGCTGATGCCGTGCATCCGGGCTACGGCTTCCTGTCGGAAAACGCCAAGTTCGCCGATATCCTCGAAGCACACGGCATCACCTTTATCGGCCCGACGGCGGAGCATATCCGCATCATGGGCGACAAGATCACCGCCAAGACGACGGCACAGGAACTCGGCATCCCTGTCGTTCCCGGCTCCGATGGCGAGGTGAAGACCGAAGAGGACGCACTGAAGACGGCTGCCTATATCGGCTATCCGGTGCTGATCAAGGCAACGGCCGGCGGCGGCGGACGCGGCATGAAGGTCGCCAAGACCGAAGCCGACCTGATCGAGGCATGGTCGACCGCCCGCACCGAAGCGGCCGCTGCCTTCGGCAATGACGCCGTCTACATGGAAAAGTATCTCGAAAAGCCGCGCCACATCGAAATCCAGGTATTCGGCGACGGCGAAGGTCATGCGGTCCATCTCGGCGAACGCGACTGCTCGCTGCAGCGCCGTCACCAGAAGGTCTGGGAAGAAGCCAACTCGCCTGCCCTCAATGTCGAGCAGCGCATGAAGATTGGCCAGATCTGCGCAGACGCCATGATGAAGCTGAAATATCGCGGCGCCGGCACGATCGAATTCCTCTACGAAAACGGCGAGTTCTATTTCATCGAAATGAACACCCGTCTGCAGGTGGAACATCCGGTCACCGAAGCCATCACCGGCATCGACCTCGTGCATGAACAGATCCGCGTTGCCTCCGGCGGCGGGCTCTCCGTCACGCAGGATGAAGTGCACTTCCACGGCCACGCCATCGAATGCCGCATCAATGCCGAGGACGCGCGCACTTTCGTGCCCTCGCCCGGCACGATCACGCATTTCCATGCACCGGGCGGACTTGGCGTGCGCATCGATTCCGGCGCGTATCAGGGCTACAAGATCCCGCCTTACTACGACAGCCTCATCGGCAAGCTGATCGTCCACGGCCGTACGCGCGTCGAATGCATGATGCGCCTGCGCCGCGCGCTCGATGAATTTGTCGTTGACGGAATCAAGACGACGCTGCCACTGTTCCAGGATCTAGTTTCCAACCAGGATATCGCCAACGGCGATTATGATATCCATTGGCTGGAAAAGTATCTCGCCAACAGCAAGCCGGCAGCGTAGGACAGGAATGGCAGGAGCGCGCAGGAAGTCACCAGGTATTACCCCGGAAATCCTCCTGCGCGCCTACTCGATCGGCCTTTTTCCCATGGCCGAATCCGCCGACGATCCGGAAATCTTCTGGGTCGAACCCGATGTCCGCGGTGTCCTTCCGTTGGACGATCGTTTTCACATCTCCAAAAGCCTTCGAAAGACGATCCGGCAGAAGCCCTTCGACATCCGCTTCAACAGCGATTTCGATGCCGTGATTATCGCCTGTGCAAGCGAGACCTCCGATCGTCCGAGCACCTGGATCAACGAGACCATCAGGACACTCTATTCAGCCCTGCACCGCATGGGCCACGCCCATTCCGTCGAAGCCTGGGATGACGGTGAACTCGTCGGTGGGCTTTACGGCGTGTCGCTTGGCTCCGCCTTCTTCGGGGAGAGCATGTTCTCGCGGCGGACCGACGCTTCCAAAATCTGTCTCGTGCATCTCGTCGAGCACCTGCGGCGGCAGCACTTCACACTGCTCGACACGCAGTTTACGACAGAGCACCTAAAGACATTTGGAGCGCTCGACGTACCGAAAGCGGACTATGCACTGATGCTTGCCGCGGCGATGGAATCGCCACACCTAAAGTTTTAAGGTTGAATTTTTCATCCTGACGTTGATTTCCTGACCGATTTTACTAGGGTTGGAATCCAACCGGAGGATGGAATTTTGAAGCTATATTTTGCGGCCGCAATGCTGTTTGCCCTGACTGCCGGAGCGGCCAATGCCCGCCCTTACCAGGAAATGTTCCCGAACAGGACCGATTTTTCCGATGAAGAAAAGCCGCTTCTGGAGAAGCTCGACTTCCAGCAAGGCGCGATCAAGCTTCCGGCTGCAAAGGCGACGCTGAACGTACCCGACAGATTTTATTATCTCAGCCCTGAGGATACGAAAACGGTGCTCGTCGATATCTGGGGCAATCCTCCTGCTGCGGCTACGGGGACGCTCGGAATGATATTCCCGGTTCAGTATACGCCGGTGGATGCCGGATCCTGGGGCTCGATCGTCGAATACAAGGCGGATGGTTATGTTTCGGATGCGGATGCCGAGACCACCGACTATGGCGAACTGCTGCAGAACATCAAGGATTCCATCAGCGAGAACAATGAGGAGCGCCAGAAACAGGGCTTTCCGCGGATCACGCTGATCGGCTGGGCTTCCACCCCGCACTACGACAAGTCCGCGCATGCGCTGCACTGGGCACGCGATCTGCTGTTCGGTGACGACATGAAGGCAGATCACACGCTGAACTATTCTGTCCGCGTGCTCGGGCGTGAAGGTGTCCTGGAGTTTGATTTCATCGCCGGCCTTGCCCAGCTGAAAGAAATCGAGGCAGCGATCCCGACGGTCACCAAGCTCGTGCAGTTCGACAAGGGGAAGAACTACAGCGATTACGTGGATGGCGACAAGATCGCCGCCTACGGGATGGCGGGCATGATCGCGGCCGGCGCCGGCGCCAAAGTAGCCGCGAAGGTCGGATTGCTGGCCATCGCCGCCGTCTTTCTCAAGAAGGCTTGGATCCTGGTATTTGTGGTGTTTGGTGGGGCGATCAGCTTTGTGAAGAGGCTCTTCACAGGAAATAAAACGCCCAACGCGTAGCGACCGTTTGGGGACGCGTCTTATCGATAGCCCTTGTGTAAGACACCTGCGTAGCGGTCATCTTGCTGCAAGCGTCCGCTTTTACTTTGCGCCGGCGCTGTCCGGAGGCGGCACGTCCGAGTTCTGTTTGCAGTCCTTCAGCCAGACGTCATAGATCGGATGCTCGACGGCGTTGAGGCCGGGGCTGTCGGCAAACATCCAGCCGGTGAAGATGCGGCGGATCTTGCGGTCCAGCGTGATCTCGTCGACTTCGACGAAACCGTCGATCTTCTGGGCTTCCGACTGATCGCGCGAATAACAGGCTTTCGGCGTCACCTGCAGGGCGCCGAACTGGACCGTTTCGTTGACATAGACGTCGAAGGTGGTGATGCGGCCGGTGATCTTGTCGAGGCCGGAGAAGACGGCGACCGGATTGTCGATGCGGGCAGCATGTGCCTGATTGGAAAGAAGCCCGGCGGAAAGCGCCAATAGCGATACAGCTCCCGCAGCCGGCAGGACCGTGTTTCGCAGGGAAAGCTTCATATCTACCCGTCTCCAGCACATATCAGGTTCATGGCCGCAGCGATTGCGGCCAACCTGCGGGTAAAGGTCAATTGTGGCCAAAGCGCGGGGCAGGACCCGCCGTCGGATGCTTGACGCTCAGTTGCCCGGCGTCCATGCGTCGTAGTCGCCGGTCACGCGCGGACGTTCGCCGGCAGCCGAGAGCGACCCCGGCGGACGGTAGGCCTGCGGCGAACCCGTCGGGTTGGCGCGGTGCGGCTTCTGCCATTCCTTGGCGACGTAGTTTTCCTTGGACGGTGGAACGTCGGTGCGGTGATGCATCCAGCCGTGCCAGCCCGGAGGAATGGCGGAAGCTTCCGCATAACCCTTGTAGATCACCCAGCGCTTCGGCAGACCGTAAGAGGAAAGACCACCTTCGTAATAGACATTGCCCAACTCGTCTTCACCAACGCGCTTGAAGCCGCGAAGGGCGAACAGCGTGCCGAAAGTGTAATTGTTCCACCAGGTGAAGGTGTGCAACAGGAACTTGATCATGTCTTTTCCTCGTAGCCGCAGGACGCGGACGAAAGCAGATAGGCTTTTTCGCTTATGCCGCCGCCAAGCCGAATTGTCCAGTGATTCCCGCCGAAACTAAGTCATTTCAGAGCCATCTTGAAACCGAGATGCGACGGCTTGAAGCCCAGTCTTTCGTAGAAACGATGGGCATCCTTGCGTACCGCATTCGATGTCAGTTGGACGAGCCGGACGCCGCGACCTTTCGCCTCGGCAATGGCGAATTCGATCATCCGCGCGCCGATGCCCTGCCCGCGCATATCGGAGCGCGTCTGCACCGCCTCGATGATCATGGCGGATGAGCCGCGTGCATTGAGCGAGGTGGTGATCATAGTCTGAAAGGTGCCGACGACGTCAGCGGCCCGTTCGGCAACATAAAGCGTCTGGTTGGGAGACGCAGCGATCCCCGCAAAGGCGCGGGCGTACTCCGGATAGGCCTCCGGATCACTCGTATCCCCATGGCCGCCGAGCGGATCAGCAGCAAACATGGCGATCAAAGCCGGCAGATCGGCTTCTCGTGCTTCGCGGATGATAATGTCGCCGGATGCCATATCAGTGGAGCTCGAGCGCCTTCTCCAAAACCAGCGTCGGAATGCCTGACAGACCGGGGCCACTGTTCTCATTGCGTCCGGCTTCGACGAAACCGAGCCGTGTATAGAAATGGATGGCTTCGTGGTTCTGAACCTCGACTTCCAGCCGCATGATTTCCGCGTCCGGGAAGCAGGTTTCCAGCTCGGCGAAGATATCGCGGCCGATACCCTGGCGCTGCAGATCCGGCTTTACATAGAGGAGATGCAGCATGACGGTCTTCGTCATCTCGGATGACATTGCCGCATAACCCGTGCCACCGATGTCCCGGCCGTCATCGGCGACGAGAAATTCGGCATTCTTCTTCGTCAGCCGCGCTTTCAGCGCAGCCGGCGAAAAGAGATGAGCGATCAGTTCGTTGACCTTCGCAACGCCATAACTCGCATCATACGCCGCATGGAAGCTCTCGACCAACAGGGCGCGGACCTTCTCCAGATCGCGCTCGCCAGCCGTTCGGACGAAATAAACCAAGACCTTCTCCTCGCGGTATCGGTCTTCCGAACACCGCTCCACGCTGTTTGGCCGAGGCCGTTGGTTATTCTTCCTCGATGCCGAGCTTGGCCTTGACGAGGGCCTGCACAGCCTGCGGATTGGCCTTGCCCCCCGTCGCCTTCATGACCTGACCGACGAACCAGCCGGCAAGCGTCGGCTTGGCCTTGACCTTGGCGACCTGATCCGGATTGGCGGCGATGATCTCTTCGACGGCCTTCTCGATGGCGCCGGTATCCGTCACCTGCTTCAGGCCGCGGCTTTCGACGATCTCGGCGGGATCGCCGCCTTCATTGAGGATGATTTCGAAAACATCCTTGGCGATCTTGCCGGAGATGGTCTCGGCCTTGATGAGGTCGATGATTGCGCCGAGCTGGGCCGGAGAAACCGGCGTTTCCTCGATATCCTTGCCAGTGCGGTTGAGAGCGCCGAGCAGATCGTTGATCACCCAGTTGGCCGCCGCCTTGCCGTCACGACCTTCGGCAACGGCTTCGAAATAATCGGCGATCGCCTTTTCCGAGACGAGCACGGAGGCATCGTAGATCGAGAGACCGAGTTCGCGGACGAAACGCTCTTTCTTGTCGTCGGGCAGTTCCGGCAGATACTGAGCAAGATCAAGGACAAAGGCGTCGTCGAATTCCAGCGGCAGCAAATCCGGATCGGGGAAGTAGCGATAATCATGCGCATCTTCCTTGGTGCGCATGGACCGCGTCTCGCCCTTGTTCGGGTCGAAGAGACGGGTTTCCTGATCGATGGTGCCGCCATCCTCCAGGATACCGATCTGGCGGCGGGCTTCGTATTCGATCGCCTGGCCGATGAAGCGGATGGAGTTGACGTTCTTGATTTCGCAACGCGTGCCGAAGGGCTCACCCGGACGGCGCACGGAGACGTTGACGTCGGCGCGCATGGAGCCTTCGTCCATGTTGCCGTCGCAGGTGCCGAGGTAACGCACGATGGAGCGCAGCTTCGTCATGTAGGCCTTGGCCTCGTCGGAGGTGCGCATATCCGGCTTGGAGACGATTTCCATCAGCGCAACGCCTGAACGGTTCAGGTCCACATAGGACATGGTCGGATGCTGGTCGTGCATCGACTTGCCTGCGTCCTGTTCCAGGTGCAGGCGTTCGATGCCGATCTCGATGTCCTCAAACTGGCCCTGGCGATCCGGGCCGAGCGAGATGACGATCTTGCCTTCGCCGACGATCGGGTCCTTGTACTGCGAGATCTGATAGCCCTGCGGCAGGTCCGGATAAAAATAGTTCTTGCGATCGAAGACCGAACGCTTGTTGATCTCGGCCTTAAGGCCGAGACCGGTGCGCACCGCCTGCTTGACGCATTCCTCGTTGATGACGGGCAGCATGCCGGGCATGGCCGCATCGACGAGCGAGACGTTCGAATTCTGCGGTTTGCCGAATTCCGTCGAAGCGCCGGAGAAAAGCTTGGAATTGGAGAGCACCTGGGCATGGACTTCCAAGCCGATAATGACTTCCCAATCGCCGGTGGCGCCGGGGATATAACGTTTCGGATCAGGTGTGCGAACGTCGACAAGGGTCATTGGATGCTCTTTAAAGGCTGTTCTTTTCAAGTTGTGAGGTAAAGGAAATGGCCTGCCGGTGCAAGGCTTTCGGCAGCCTAGAAACCCGGGCCATAGCCTTCCGGCTCTTGCGGGCCGAGATGCTTGCTGAGACCGACTGATGGCACGTCGCGGTCGAGCTTCGGATTATAGGCGACCGAAAGCCAGTGGATCGCGTAGCCGTGCTTCTGGAAAAAGGAGATCGCCTCTGTATTTCCAGAATGGGTCTGCATCGCCGCCTCCTCGAAGCCCTGCTCGAAAATATCAGACTCGATATGCTCCAGAAGTGCGGTGCCGAGCCCCTGACGATTGAAGCTCGGATCGATCCAGAAGTCAGAAATGGTCTCGTCCAGTCCTTCGCGCGCGGCCCAGCCGGCCACCTGCCCGTTCTGTTCGACGACCGTGACGGTGAGCCAGTTATTATCCACGAACGTTCGGAAGGCGGTGCGGGCTCCATCCGTCATGGCGTCCGATTCGCCGATCAATGCCATCGCTCTTTGCCAGGCTCGCAAGCCGATTTCGCTCAAGAGCGCCGTGTCGCCTTCGCGGGCATTGCGAATGTGGATCAATGGCACCTCCGCGTTAGTACAGAGAGTAGACCATTGAGTCGGGCAATTTTCCAGTCCCTGCAATGAGATGAAGACGCGAAAGCAATATTATCGGCGGCTTCTTTGTTCCGCTGCGCCTGCTTGACCGGATTGTGGTTGCTGATAAAAAGCCCGTCAGAGGTGTTTTATGTCTAACCTGCCTGAGACCCGGTAAAGGCCCCTGCCCGCAAGCATAGCCTCGCGCGCATGGGCCCGAAAAACGAAGCCGCGGCGTATCGGCTAAACCCGAGCGCCAAATCGTTTTCGTGCGCCTTCCTGAAGGCGCGTTTCCGGATCAACAGCAATGGACATCTCGCGCGCAGAACAGCGCATCCTGCACCTTATGGCCCAGGGCGGCCGTATCGAAATCACCCGAGACGACAATAAAAAAATCGAAACGGTAAGTTGCTTCACCCGCGACGGCTGGGTCTATCCCGGCTTCGGCATGGAGCTTTTCCGCAAGCTGAAACGGCTGAAGGCAATCAAATCTTCCGCCGGCCAGCCCTACCGGATCAGCGAAAGAGGACTGAGGCTCGTCAGGTCACAGCTCGATAACAGATAGGTCTGACAAAACCTGGCCGTGCGGCGCCATCGCCCTGCGGCCAGGAACGTTTCAGAGCTTTTCAGAAAGCTCCGGACGCATCGCCGCCCATTCTTCGGCAATCGTGCCTGCTCCAATCGTCTTGCCGGCGCGGCGATACCAGTAACCGGCGTTCCAATCGTCGCCTTCGACGCGGTGGCAAAGGGCATGGCCCCAATCGAAAACCTGTTCACCCTCGTGGTTCTGGCAGATTTCGTGAACCGCCTCCCACTCTGCGCCCAATTTAAAGCCACTGGCAGCGAGGCGATCAAAGGCCCCGATCAACCGCGCAAGATCCTGTTTCGGCATGAGGCCCTCCTCGCAAAGACCTCCCTCTATAACAGGCGCCGCCTCGAAATCCGAGACGGCGCCTGCCTTTCTTCAGGCCTGTCGCGCTAGTCCTCGGCTAATTGCTTCTGCAAATGCACCTTTTCGAGCGGGACGCCCATGCTCTTTGCAAACTCGATACCGTGCCAGATGATCTTGAAACCGCAGCGCTCGTAAAGACGGATTGCACCGCTGTTCTTCGCATGCGTGTCGAGCCGCGCCGTTTCCAGCCCCTCGTCTTTCATCAGGTCGCAGAGATGAAGCAGCAGCGCTTTGCCGATGCCTCTACCCTGATGATCGGGATGCACCCAAAGTTCGGAAATATAGTTTGGCGCGTTCTCCCGTGCGCCCCAGCCGACGATTCCTCCGTCAAGCTCAGCAACGAAGATCTCGCCCGTCTTCAAAGGCATTGCTTGCCGTCCATGCGGCAAAACCAGCAACGCCGACCATTTTGTGGTCGGCGTCTGAAATCTTTCGTATCGTTAGACCGGTTACCACCACTTGGCGGGCGTAAACTTGCCGGCGGCCTGTTCGATGACATGGGCGGTCTTGAAGAGGGTTTCCTCGTCGAAGGCCTTGCCGATGAGCTGCAGGCCAAGCGGCAGGCCCTTGTGATCGAGGCCGGCGGGAACGGCGATGCCCGGCAGGCCGGCCATGTTCACCGTGACCGTGAAGATGTCGTTCAGGTACATCTTGACCGGATCGGCAGCGAGGTTCTCGTCGGCAACGCCGAAGGCGGACGACGGGGTGGCTGGCGTCAGGATGGCATCGACGCCGGCATCGAAGGCGAGTTCGAAGTCGCGCTTGATGAGTGTACGGACCTTCTGGGCGCGCAGGTAGTAGGCGTCGTAGTAGCCGGCCGACAGCACATAGGTGCCGATCATGATGCGGCGCTTGACTTCCTTGCCGAAGCCCGCGGCACGCGTCTTCTCGTACATGTCGACGATATCCTTGCCGTCGACGCGCAGGCCGTAGCGTACGCCATCGTAACGGGCGAGGTTCGAAGAGGCTTCAGCGGGTGCAACGATATAATAAGCCGGCAGGGCGTATTTGGTATGGGGCAGCGAGATGTTGACGATCTCCGCACCTGCATCCTTCAGCCAGGCGATGCCCTGCTGCCAGATGGCCTCGATCTCGTCGGGCATGCCATCGACGCGATATTCGTTCGGGATACCGATCTTCATGCCCTTCAGCGACTGGCCAATGGCAGCTTCGTAATCCGGCACCGGCAGGTCGACGGAGGTCGTGTCCTTGGCATCTACGCTTGCCATCGACTTCAGCAGGATCGCGGCATCGCGGACGTCGCGGGCGATCGGGCCGGCCTGATCGAGCGAGGAAGCGAAGGCAACCGTGCCCCAACGCGAGCAACGACCATAGGTCGGCTTGATGCCAACCGTGCCGGTGAAGGCTGCCGGCTGGCGGATCGAGCCGCC
>NZ_AJWE01000122.1:0-30143 GCF_000281145.1 Rhizobium sp. CF142
GGTGGATGACGAAGCCGACGGCGACGAGATTGTCTTCCAGGTGATAGAGGAACGAGCCGCCGCCGGTGGACATGCCGAGCGGCCAGCCGAAGGAGTGCTGCACGAGGCCCTGCTTGTGGTTCTCGGGCTTCACCTCCCAGAGCTCCTTGATGCCGATCCCGAATTTCTGGGGCTGGCGGCCGCTCGAGAGGTCGAACTTGGCGATCAGCTGCTTGGCGAGCGAACCGCGCACACCCTCTCCAACAAGCACATATTTGCCCATGAGCGCCATGCCGCGCGCATAGTTCGGGCCGGGCTCGCCGTTCTTCTCGATGCCCATGTCGCCGGTCGCAACACCGATGACGGCACCCTCATCGTTGTAGAGCACTTCGGTCGCGGCGAAGCCCGGATAGATCTCGACGCCGAGTTCTTCCGCCTTCGTCGCCAGCCAGCGACAGACATTTCCGAGCGAGACGATGTAATTGCCGTGATTGCTCATCAGCGGCGGCATCATGATATTCGGCAGGCGCAGCGAGCCGGCGGGGCCGAGCAGCAGGAAGTGATCGGCATTCACCTCGGTATTGAAGGGATGGTCAGCCTCCGCGCGCCAGCCGGGAAGCAGGCGATCGATGCCGATGGGGTCGACGACGGCGCCGGAGAGGATATGAGCACCAACTTCGGAACCCTTCTCCAATACCACGACCGACAGTTCCGGATTGACCTGTTTCAGGCGGATGGCAGCTGAAAGGCCGGCCGGACCGGCGCCGACGATCACCACGTCGAATTCCATGCTCTCGCGTTCCGGCAGCTCAGTCATTTCGGTCATCAATCCGTCTCCGCTCGGCCTTCTCGAGGCCGTTCATCCCCATTCCTGAGGTACTCTCTTGTCAAAACCGGAAAACATTGTCGAGCCGGGAAGCGACAGCCAATCCTCCAATTCGCACAATGATGTTCCCTAGCACAGAAGATTATATGACGCTTACGTTAACGTCAATTATTGGCGTACCGTGAAAGCGTTCTTCGTGCTTTTCTTTCACGGGACTTGCGCCCTATAGAAAGGGCACAGGAAATGGAGGAAATCATGGATCTCGGCATCAAGGGCAAACGCGCACTCGTACTGGCTTCCTCGCGCGGCCTCGGGCTCGGCATTGCGAAGGCGCTGGCGCAGGAAGGGGCAAACGTTCTTCTCTGCGGGCGCAGCGGCGAGCAGCTGGACGCCAATTGCAAGGCGATCAATGAGCAAGGAAATGGCCGGGCCGACTGGATCTGGGCCGACCTTTCCGAGGACAATTTCATCGCGAGCGTAACGGCTGCCGTGCAGGAGAAATTCGGCGGGCTCGATATTCTCGTCAACAATACCGGCGGCCCGACGCCCGGCACGACCGAGGACATGTCGCCGGAAAAGCTCGAAACCTATTTTCTCTCCATGGTCGCGCGCGTCATTACGCTGACCAACGCCCTGCTGCCCGGCATGAAGGCGCAGGGCTGGGGCCGCATCCTGACAGTCGCCTCGTCAGGGGTGATCGAGCCGATCGCCAATCTGGCACTGTCGAACACGCTGCGCCCGGCCCTTGCAGGCTGGAGCAAGACGCTCGCATCGGAAGTGGCCGGCCATGGCATCACCACCAACCTGCTTCTCCCCGGCAGCATTCTCACCGCACGGCTCGACGACCTCGACGGTGCGGCCGCCAAACGGACCGGCAAGAGCGTCGAGGAGATTCGCGTGGAGAAGGAAGCACGCATTCCGGTCGGGCGGTACGGCAAGGTGGAGGAATTCGCCGCAACGGCGGCCTTCCTCTGCAGCCAGCCGGCAAGCTACATCACCGGATCGCTGATCCGTTGCGACGGGGGTGCTGCGCGCTCCGTCTGAGCAACTGCATCATCCAGCAGCGGCCCATGCTTTGACGCTGTCGATCATCTCGCCGGCATAGGTCGGATCGTCTGCAAATTCTGCGAGTTCCGACAGGCGGTGGAAGCCGGTGAGGATAGCGATGCGCCAGCGGTCGAGCCGGCGGCCGGTCAGCGTCTCGTAGGCCGAGACGATGCGTGATGTCAGATCGGGCGAGATGAAGTTCGAATAGATGAACTCCTGATGCAGCGGGCCGAAGCCTGAATCCGAGAAATCATAGAGGCCGTTCAGCCTGCCCTCAGCATGGTCGAACGCCATATTCCAGCCATGACCGTCGAAGAAGCCGTAAATGACCCCGTAAGGATCTGGCGGTAAAGCAATGAAATCCCAGATAATCCTTTCTGCATAACTTACCAGCTCGGACGACAGCAGCGGTAGCGCCTTTTCCCGCACCGCGTCAGGTGATTGCCAAGGCAGGATCGGTCCGGCACCGAGCGCGCGCAGGCGGTCGGCATCGAGAGCATGCAGTTCGGCATAGAAGCGGGCGAGATCGTCGCCGAGGCGCTGGCGGGCCGCTTCCGGCAGACGCTCGTAATCGCCGGCGATGAGATGTTCGCCCCGGATCTTGGCATGGCTGGAGAAGATCGGCGGGCCGTCATGGATGCGCATATCGGGAACCGCCATCGACAGCGACGGCCTGATGATGCCGAGAAGGGCCGCCTCTTTGACCAGTGCCCTCTCCGCCGCCAGATCGCGCGGGAACTTGAAGATCAGCCTGTCATCCACATCGATGGCTATCGAATCCCAGCCCTTCGTCGCGAGCCGAAAAACGGAGGCCGTAAGCTCCGGAAAGATGTTGGTGATGAGTGAACGAAATTCACCGGCATTCAACTCGGCCATGACTGTCTGCCTCTGCGTTTTCCAGGTTCTATCCCGCGCACAGGACCTGCAATTCGGAGCAAATAGTGTTCGCCAATACAGCCTGCGCTGGCAGGTCACCAAGGCGGAGGACGCTGCCTATCCGACTATATATTAGTATAGTTTGAATATTACAGAATGTTCATTACCAAAATTTAAGCCATTATAACCGCTTAGTGATCATCGCCGGGGTGATTATGTCTTTTTTGCGCCGCAATATAGGCGGCTCAATCAGCGCGGAAAATCACGCAATCTGCCCAACAAAACCGGTTTCGCTAATGAAGAAATTTTGGATCACCGTCACTATTGTAGCCGTGGCCGCGGTTGGCTTCTGGCAGTTCGGGGACAAGATCCCCTATGCTTCACGCATCCCCTATCTGTCACAGTTCATCAACAAGCCTGAGGGCAGCCAGAATAACGGCCATCAGCAGGCGCAGGCCGATCAGGCCCAGAGCGGCGGCGGGCAGCAGGGTGGTCAACAGCAGGGTGGCGGGCGCAGGCGTGGCGCGAACGGTGGTCCCACCATGATCAAGACCGTGGCAGCCGTGAAGGCCGCTCTGCCCATGGATGTGACGGCGACCGGTTGGGCCGATGCCGAGGATAATACGACGATTGCCGCACAGGAACAGGGCCTCGTCGTCAGCATCGAGTCCGAAGACGGTGCGACGGTCAAGGAGGGCGATCTGATCGCCAAGCTGGACGACCGGACGGCCAAGGCCGCCGTCGACAAGGACAATGCGATGATCGTGCGCGATACGGCAACACTCGCAGAATCCGAGACGGCGCTGACCCGGGCGCAGGATCTCTTCAACCAGAAGGCCGGCACCCAGCAGAGCCTCGATCAGGCCAGGGCTGCCCGCGATACCGCCGCCGCGACCGTCGAAGCCGATAAGGCCACGCTCGCTTCGGACCAGGTCATCCTTGAGCATACCGATATTCGTGCGCCTTTCGACGGCAGGCTCGGTGATATCGCTCTCAGCAAGGGCGCTTTCGTCAATGCGGGTGCGGCCATCGTCACCATCGCCAAATACGATCCGATCTATGTGAAATTCCACCTGCAGGAACGTTACCTGCGTGAACTGAAGAAGGCGCTGGCTGTTGGTCCGGTCGAAGTCAGCACGGCGCCCAATTCCACCAAGGGAAGGGTGCGCAAGGGCGAGATCAGCTTCTACGACAACACGGTCGACACGGCATCGGGCACGATCCTTGCCAAGGCGAAGTTCGAAAACGCCTCGGGCGCTCTGTGGCCCGGCCAGTCAGTCAATATCGTCGTGCATTTCAACAATGACGAGCAGCAGGTGGTCGTGCCGACGGTTGCCGTCAGCCCCGGCCCAGACGGCTTCTTCGCCTTCGTGGCCAAGGACGGCAAATCGCATCTGACACCGGTTACGGTCGCCCGCGCCAACGGCGGCTTCACCGCCATCGCGTCAGGCCTTTCGGAGGGCGACCATGTGGTCGTCGAAGGCCAGGGCCAGCTCAGCGACCAGCAGGCGGTCAACGAACAATTCGACGACAAGATGCTCAACGTCGCGTCCGCTGACGTGCCTCAGCAACAGCAGCAGGCCGAGACGATTGCGGTGGGGGCTGAGCAATGATCCCGAATTTCTGTATTCAGCGCCCGGTCGCAACGACGCTGCTTGCGATCGGCGTCATCCTGGCGGGCCTCGCGGGTTATCGGCTCGTGCCGGTTGCGGCTCTGCCGCAGGTCGACTTCCCGACCATCAACGTTTCGGCGCAGCTGAGCGGCGCCTCACCGCAGACGATGGCGACTTCGGTCTCGACACCGTTGATCAAGCAGTTCGAGACGATTCCCGGTATCAGCGAAATAAGCGCGTCGAGTTCGCTCGGCAGCACCAGCATCGTGCTGCAATTCGACCTGAACCGCGATATCGATGCGGCCGCCGCCGACGTGCAGGCGGCCATTTCGCATGCGACGCGGCAGCTGCCCGACAACATGACGACACCCCCGAGCTACCGCAAGACGAACCCGGCCGATGCGCCGATCATGCTGCTTTCGGTGCAGAGCAACACCATGCCGCGCAGCAAGCTCGACGAGATCGCCGAAGACATTATTTCGCCATCGCTGTCGACGCTTCCGGGCGTCGCCCAGGTCAGTGTGTTCGGTGCGCAGACCTATGCCGTGCGCGTCGAAGTCGATCCCAACAAGCTGCTCACCCGCGGCATCGGCATCGACACCGTCAACAAGGCGCTGGCGGCTGCCAACAGCCAACAGCCGGTCGGCACGCTGCAGAACAATTCGCAGGCCATGACCATCACGGCGAATACGCAGCGCACCAACGCCGAGCAGTTCCGTTCGCTCGTCATCGCCAATCCGAACGGCGCGCCGGTCCATCTCGGCGATATCGCCGATGTGCAGGACAGCGTCGAAAACCAGTATACGGGCAGCTGGTATGACGGCCAGCGCGGCATCATCCTCGCCATCCAGCGCCAGCCGGACGCCAATACGGTCGACGTCGTCGACGCGATCAACGCCAAGCTGCCGCAGCTTCACGCCGAGATCCCGCCTTCGGTCAACACCGTCATCATGAACGATGCCGCAAAGCCGATCCGCGATGCGATCTCCGACGTGAAGTTCACGCTGCTCCTGACGATCGGCCTCGTCGTTCTCGTCATCTATCTCTTCACCGGCCATGCGACCGCAACGATCATTCCGGGACTTGCCGTTCCGCTGTCGCTGATCTCGACCTTCGGCATGATGTATGTGCTGGGCTATAGTATCGACAATATCTCGCTGCTGGGTTTGACGCTGGCGGTGGGCCTCGTGGTGGACGACGCGATCGTCATGCTGGAAAACATCCTGCGCCATGTCGAGGAAGGCATGCCGGTGCGGGAGGCGGCGATCAAGGGTGCGGGCGAAGTCAGCTACACGATCATCTCCATGTCGGTGTCACTGATCGCGGTCTTCATCCCGATCCTCCTGATGGGCGGTGTGGTCGGCCGCGTGTTCAACGAATTCGGCATGGTGGTGGCGATCGCCATCATCGCTTCGGCGATCGTGTCGCTGACGGTGACGCCGATGCTCGGCTCGCGCCTTTCCAACAACCACAGCCGTCCGCCACTGCTCATCCGCGTCTTCGATGCCGGTTTCGAGCGGACGCTGCGCGGTTACGACAATGCGGTCGGCTGGTGCCTTCGCCACCGTCCCTTCATCCTCGGGATCTTCTTCGCTTCCGTCGCGCTGACGATCTATTTCTTCATGACGCTGCCGACGAGCTTCTTCCCGCAGGAGGATATCGGCCGCCTGACGATCAGCACGCAGGCGCGACAGGACATTTCCTATTCGGCGATGCAGGCCCTGCAGCAGCAGGCTGCCGCGATCGTCAAGGCGAACCCGGCCGTCAACCATGTGATGTCGACGATCGGTGGCAACCCCAACAAGCCGCAGAACAACGGCTCGATGTTCGTCGAACTGAAGGACAAGAAGCAGCGTGTGCCGCTTGACCAGACATTGCGCGAGCTGCGCACTGACATCAACAAGATCCCCGGCCTGCAGGCCTTCGTGACACCGAACCAGAGCCTGCGCTTCGGCGGCCGCCAGACCGCCAGCCAATATCAGCTGGTCATACAGGCGCTGAATGCCGACCAGACCAACCTTTGGGCCGGCAAGATTCAAGCCGCGATGCGCGCCGACCACCTGTTCACCGACGTGACCTCGGATGCGCAGAACAATGCCCTGCAGGCCAATATCGTCATCGATACCGAGCGGGCAGCCGCCTACGGGATCGACAACGATACGCTGCGCACGACGCTGCAGGAATCCTTCAGCGGCTTTGCGGCCGCAGAAATCCAGTCGACCGGCGACAGCTACGACGTCATCGTCGAATATGACACGAGCAAACCCTGGGACGACCAGAAGCTTTCGGAAATCCGCGTCGCTTCTTCCAACGGCAGCCTGGTGCCGCTGTCGAACTTCGCGCATGTCGAACGCACGGTCGGGCCTGTCACCATCAACCAGACGGGACAGCTCGTCTCGACCACCGTGTCCTTCAACCTGCCGGAAGGCGTATCGCTGAGCGACGCGACGGCCAGGATCGAGCAGATCAAGAAGGATCTCGACATGCCGGCCGACGTCTTCACGTCCTATGGCGGTACGGCAGAGATCTTCCAGCAGTCGCAGGGCAATACGCCCTATCTGATCCTGGCGGCTGTTCTGACCATCTATGTCGTTCTCGGCGTGCTCTATGAAAGCTTCATCCACCCGCTGACCATCCTCTCCGGCCTGCCGGCGGCGGCCTTCGGGGCACTGCTCGCGCTGAAGATCATGGGCTTCGACCTGTCGATCATCGCCCTCATCGGCCTCCTGATGCTGATCGGTATCGTCAAAAAGAACGCGATCATGATGATCGACGTGGCGGTGGAGACGATGCGAACGACGGGCGAGAAGGCGACAGCGGCGATCCACGAAGCCTGCGTGCGACGGTTCCGCCCGATCATGATGACGACCTTCTGCGCCCTGCTCGGCGCCCTGCCGATCGCGCTCGGCACAGGTGCGAGCTCGGAGCTGCGTCAGCCGCTCGGCATCGCCGTCGTCGGCGGCCTCATCGTCTCGCAGATGCTGACGCTGTTCATCACCCCGGTCATCTTCGTCGAGATGGACCGCTTCGGAAATTTCCTCCACCGCATGCTCAGCCGCAGGAAGACGGAAGAGCATGTGGCAGCGGAAGCGCGGGCGATGGCCGCGGAATAGAGAGACAGAAAGGGCGCCTTCCGGCGCCCATTCGCATCAGCGGCCTTCGACCAGCTTTGGGAAATCGGCGACCAGCGTATCCCGCGTCTCGAAGCTGATCGGATTGTCGCTGTAGCGGTGATTGGCGATATAGAGCCTCGCAAAGATCAGCCGCCTGTCGCCCCTCGTCGCCCAGCCGACAAACCAGCCGAGCGGGCGTTCGTAATTGGTCTTGCCGGCGGTGTTGCGCAGCCAGCCGGCGCCGGTCTTGCCTTGGATATCCCAGCCGTCGGTCGCCTGGAAATGCGGGACAATCGCCTCTGTCATCTGTCGCGCACGTTCCGAAATCGACAGGCTGCCGGTCCGGAAACGGCGCAGGAACCTGACCTGATCCTCGGCCGAGATCTTCAGCGAGGACATCAGCCAGGATTCGGTCAGCCCATCCGTATTGCCAGGCCCGCCCGTAACATCCTGATTGCCGTAGCCGAAACGCCTGACGTAATCGGCAAAGGCGCGCTTGCCGAGCTTGCGGGTCAGCGCCTGTGAGAACCAGACGATGGAATCCCGCTCCCAGATGGTCGGATCGGTATCCTTCTGCTCGCGCGGGGACCGCTTGAGCTTCGGATCATATGGCCAGAGCGGATTGTGCTCGTCGACCAAAATGCCGGAATCATAACCCATCATGGCCAAAGGCAGTTTGAAGGTCGACTGCGGATAGAAGCCCTGATCGCAATTGCCCTGACGATAGATCGTGTCACCGGTCTTCTCATCGATGATGACGGTGCAGCGGATCGGATCGGCCGCATATGCCGGCCCACTGACCACGGAAATTGCTGTAATACTTATGGAAAATGCCAGAAAAAGAAGTCTTTCGAAAGCCACTTTCGTTCTCCATATGGTTCGACCTCGGCTTTCTAGGCCAGCCTGGAAGGCCCGATCAAACGATGATATTTCCGGTCAGGCATAAATCAGATTAGGCCATTGCCATGGTTCGACCATATTTGCCGCTGAATTCGCTGCGCGCCTTCGAGGCGGCGGCGCGGCATCTTTCCTTTACCCGGGCGGCCATCGAACTCTGTGTTACGCAGGCGGCCGTCAGCCATCAGGTCAAGCTTCTGGAACGGCGGCTCGGCGTCAGCCTGTTTCGTCGCCTGCCGCGCGGGCTGATGATCACGGAAGAAGGGCTCGCGCTCTTACCGGCGCTGCAGGATTCCTTCGACCGCATGGCCGATATGCTGGAGCGCTTCGAGGGCGGGCATGTGCGCGAAGTCCTGAAGCTCGGCGCCGTCGGCACGCTGGCCGTCGGCTGGCTCCTGCCGCGACTTGCCGATTTCCGCGAGCAATATCCCTTCATCGATCTCAGGCTTTCGACCAATAACAACCGCGTCGATATTGCCGCCGAGGGTCTCGACTATACGATCAAGTTCGGCAACGGCGCCTGGCACGACATAGAGGCCGAAGCCCTGTTCGAAGCGCCGCTTTCGGTGCTCTGCGTTCCCTCGATCGCCCGCCAGCTCTCCTCCCCCGAAGACGTCGCCCATCAGACGCTGCTGCGCTCCTACCGCGCCGATGAATGGCCTGGTTGGTTCGAGACGGCAGGCGTCACACCGCCGCCGATCCGGGGCATGGTCTTCGATTCCTCAGTGCTGATGATCGAGGCGGCGCTGCAGGGCGCGGGCGTGGCGCTGGCGCCACCCTTGATGTTTTCCCGCCAGCTTGCGGCGGGCGAGCTGGAGCAGCCCTTCCCGATCTGGATTTCCAAGGGCAGCTACTGGCTGATGCGGCTCAAATCCCGCTCCGTCACGCCTGCCATGGAGATGTTCCGCAAGTGGATCGGCAGGATGGCCGAGGAGACGCGGATGCAGCTCGGAAACTGATGAGAGCGGGTTGCTTTCCGACTTCTCCTGTGCGATCACGCCCCTCTCAAAACACCTTCGAGGGCGCAGCAAAGCGCCCTTTCGCATTTCGGGGTATCCGCCCCGGCTCATAGATTTTCGACATATTTGATAGGGAGCACGGCCATGGCACGGGCGCTTGGGCTTGACTTCGGCACGACCAATACTGTTCTGGCGCTGGCCGATGGCGGCGCAGACACGCATTCCATATCGCTTACCAGCAGCGCCGGCACGGCCGACAGCATGCGCACCGCGCTCTCTTTCATGAAGGATCCGCAGCTCGGTGCTTCGGCGCTGAAGGTCGAGGCCGGGCACGCGGCGATCCAGCAGTTCATCGACAATCCCGGCGACTGTCGTTTCCTGCAGTCGATCAAGACCTTTGCTGCGAGCGCCCTCTTCCAGGGCACGATCATCTTCGGCAAGCGGCAGAGCTTCGAAGACCTGATGGAAATCTTCATCCGGCGCCTTCGCCATTACGCAGGCGAGAACTGGCCCGAAGATACCGGCCGCATCATTGCGGGCCGTCCGGTGCATTTTGCCGGCGCCAGTCCGGACCCGGTGCTGGCGGTGCAGCGCTACAACGAGGCGCTGACGCGCTTCGGCTTTCCGGAAATTCATTATGTCTACGAGCCTGTTGCGGCCGCCTTCTACTTCGCGCAGAACCTGAAGTCCGATGCGACCGTTCTGGTCGCCGACTTCGGCGGTGGTACGACGGACTATTCGCTGATCCGCTTCGAGACCAGGGCCGGCAAACTGACGGCAACGCCGATCGGCCATTCCGGTGTCGGCGTCGCCGGCGATCATTTCGACGCGCGCATGATCGACAACATCGTCGCGCCACTGATCGGCAAGGGCAGCCATTTCAAGAGCTTCGACAAGATCCTTGAGGTGCCGTCAAACTACTATGCGAGCTTCAGCCGCTGGAACCAGCTGTCAATCTTCAAGACATCGCGGGAATTCGAGGATCTGAAGAAGCTGGTGCGTACGGCGCTGGAACCGGAGAAACTGGAAACCTTTGTCGATCTCATCGATCATGACGAAGGCTATCCGCTCTATCAGGCGGTCTCGGCAACGAAGATGGCGCTTTCCTCCGCGGAGGAAGCACCCTTCGATTTCGCCCCGCTCGGGCGCGGCGGCCACCGCATGATCAAGCGCAGCGATTTCGAAAGCTGGATCGTCGACGACCTCGCCCGCATCGAAGGCGCGCTCGACGAGGTGCTGGAAAAGACCAATACGGATGCATCCGGCATCGACAAGGTGTTCCTGACGGGCGGCACATCCTTCGTGCCGGCCGTGCGGCGCATCTTCACCGAGCGCTTCGACAGGGACAAGATCGAGACCGGCGGCGAACTGCTCTCGATCGCGCATGGTCTGGCGCTGATCGGCGAACGCGACGATATCAACCAGTGGACTGTGCAATAACGGCCGAAAGGGCGCCGGCAAGCCTGCCCGCCCTTTCATTGCCGTTTTCGCTCCGCTAGAGTCCTACCATGATCTCCGCCAACGACCTGAGTCCGGCCGAACTTGCAGCACTTCTGCATTTCCATGCGGAGGCGGGTGTGGACTGGCTGTTGGAAGAAGAGCCGGTCGACCGTTTCGCCGAGTTCGAGGCGATGAAGGCTGCGCGCCGTTCGGCGGCACCGGCCGCGCAACCGCAGCCGGAAAGACAAGCGCCACCTGAGAGGCAGGCGGCCTCCCGCCCTGCCCCGTCAGCGCCGCAGCAGCACGCAGCCGCATCGGCTCCTGCCTCACGGCCACAACCGGCAATTCCCGACGGTGAAGCGGTGCAGCAGGCGCGGTTTGCTGCCGAGAGTGCCCGCTCGCTTGCAGAACTGAAGACGGCACTTGAAGCCTTCAATGGCTGCAATCTGAAAAACAGCGCCCGCTCGACCATTTTCGCAAGCGGCGATCCGGCAAGCGGCATCATGGTGATCGGCCCGGCGCCAGGTGCCGATGACGAGCGCGAGGGATCGGCCTTTGCCGGCAGGCAGGGCCAGCTGCTGGACCGGATGCTGGCCTCGATCGGCCTTGAGCGGTCAGCCATTCTCCTGACGCAGATCATTCCCTGGCGTCCGCCGGGCAACCGCATGCCGTCTGCGGCCGAAACAGAGATCTGCCGTCCTTTCATCGAGCGACAGATCGCACTCGCCGAACCGCGTGCCATCTTGCTCCTCGGCAATTATACGGCGCGCTTCTTCTTCGGCGAAACTGACACGATCCACGGGCTTCGCGGCCGGTGGAAGGAGATCGCTGTCGCAGATCAGGTCATTCCGGCCATCGCCAGCCTGCATCCGCAAGACCTGTTAACCGCGCCTGTAAACAAGCGGCTGGCCTGGAGCGATCTACTGGCCTTCCAGGCTAGACTTAAAGAGCTGTCTCTGCTTACGAATTAGCCAAGTTTGAAAATATTATGAATTGGCCCATGCAATATACGCATGGCTGCATCCTGCAAGGGTGCATTGAAGAATCAATGCTGCACTGCAATATAGAAGGCGTGTCTTGGGAGGAATGAACAGGAACCAAGGCCATGAGCAAGCGTTTTCGTCCTATACATTGCGGGTTTGAAACCCTGCGCCAAGCAAGCGATCAGGTTCGCACCACACAGGGCTACAGCCGTTTCGGCTTTGCCACGAACGAACAGATGATCGCCCGCGGTACCGGCATCAACAGCCGTACTTCGCGTCCGGCAATGATCTTCGCGGATTTCCAGGAATATTGAAAATCCCGGCACAATGATCCGGCAGGCGGTTCGCCTGCCTTTTCGCATTTCAAAAAGTAACGACCGATGTCAACAATTCTGATTTCACTGCTGCGTCATCTCGACTCTTTCGAGCATATCCGTGCTGCCGTCTGCGCCGCGCACGAATATCGCCGCGAGCTTTGCGACACGCCGTCCGAGGTGAAGACCCCGGCTTCCGCCATCGCACTCTGATCAGGCGCCTGCGCTCTCGAATCTTTCCTTCGCGGATTCGAAGGCTTCGTCCACATAGGCGAACTTGATCGCCTGCCAGCTGACATATTCCTTCAGGAAATCGCGCGACAGCCACAGTTGCGACTTCTTCGGCTCGTCGTACCAGCCGAGACAACCGCGCTGCGCACCCTTGGCGAGCAGCCGCTGGAGGTGCGTGCGCGACATCATGAAATCACCGGCAAGCGCGCGGGTTTCAACCTTGCCGATCGCCAGCCGTGCCGGATCGGTTCCTTCGAGATCGAGCCGGGACATGAAATGATCGATGACCATACCGCCCGCTTCCGTCCAGAGGAACAGCGCCACCTGCTCAGGCGGTTCGCGCCAGTTGATATCCTCGAGGCAGCTAGAGGCGACCCGCGGCTGGATCCGGCGGAAAAGCGTGGGATTTTCCTGCAGAAATGCCGCCCGGCTTCCGCCATCGATGAGATCAAGCGCGCCGAGGTTAGCGTGCAACCAGCCGAACATTGCCTGGTGGCTGACTTCGGCCGGCTCGAAATGGCGAGGACGGCGGCGTTCGTCACCGGGCGTATGGGTGATGAAGCGGTAGGTGAAGAGTTCTTCGATGAAGGCAAGCACCGTGTTGCGGCTGGCGATCTTGTGCGCCGTGATCTTGCCGGTCAGCCGGACGGCGGTGAAACCCGAAGTCACGTCCCGGGGATCATATTCCAGATGCAGCGCATAGGCCGTCTGTGTCAGCAGCCAGCGTTGATGCGAGGCCAGCAGGCGCGCCAGCCGCGGCCCCGCATCAAACATGCCGCGCATTTGCCCGGCCAGAAAGCGAATGCTCACTACAAAAGAGGGGTTCTGCGCCAGTTCTTCTGCCGTGAACGCCATAATGCTTTTCCTCAACCCTCGCTCGCAAGCCAGCGTTCGGAGCAGCGATACCGAAACTCCCCCGGCATCCATGGCCTATCGATTATGCACGGCTTTGAATAAATGAAAGTAATTCACTTTCATAACCATATTTTTGCCAAAAGCGATATCCCAAGATTTCACCATCCCATTCTCTTTTGAGGGGCGGGTGGTGTATTTTTTCAATCAGCGCGCTAGGAAATTCGACTTATGGTATAGGTTCAGCCGCTCAGGATTGCGGCGCACCGGCTTTTCGCGCTTCGCGACGCTCAAGGCCAAGCTGGTGCTCGCGGTAGATGATGAAGATGCCGGCGGCAATGACGATGACCGTGCCGAAAAGCATCGTACTGCTCGGAACGTCGCCGAACACATAGTAAGCGACGATGCCGCCAAGCAGGATCGAGCTGTATTCGAAGGGAGCGACGGTGGAAACATCCGCGTGCCGGTAGCTCTCGGTCAGGAGGATCTGCGCCACACCACCGCAGAAACCGGCAGCGATGAGGAAAAGAGCCGAGGACCAGTCGAGCAGAAGCCAGCCGAAGGGGACGGTCGCCAAGGAGAAGACCGAAGCGGTGATCGAGAAGTAGAGCACGATCGTCGCCGTCTTCTCTTCCTCGACGAGGCGGCGCACCTGGATCATCGCCATGCCGCCGAGCACGGCCGACAAAAGTACGCAGAGCGCGCCGGTTGCCTGTTCGGCCGCCATGCCACCTTCCCGGAACAAGGTCAGCTTCGGCCAGGAGATGATGGCGACACCGATGATGCCGAAGCAGACAGCACTCCAGCGATAGACGCGTACCGTCTCCCCCAGGAAGACCGCCGCGAAAATGACGGCGACGAGGGGCGTGGCATAACCGAGTGCGATCGCCTCCGGCAGCGGCAGATGCAAAAGCCCGTAGAAGCCGAGCCCCATCGAGATGATGCCGAGCGTGCCGCGCTTCAGATGGCCGATCGGATTGGCGGTGTAGAAGGCAGAGCGCAACTGACGCCGGTAGCCGAGATAGGCCATGATCGGAAACAGCGCGAAGAAGGAGCGGCAGAAAGTCACCTGTCCCGGCGGGATATCCGACCCAGCCAGCTTGATGAATGTCTGCATGGCCAGGAAGACCACGACCGACGAGACTTTCAGCGCAATGCCTCTCATCGGGTTTCTGAGAACCGATTCCATAATCCAGGCTCTTATGCGGGCATGCCGAGCGGGGGAGACGCGTTCGACTCGAACGCAGCGGATGATTTCTTCATCGTAACCGAAGAAATGCACCGGTGGGAAAAAATCTGCGCGCGGTAGAGCGCAGTGCATCCATTCGGACGCACGAAGGACGCTCTAACTCTTGGAGCCGACGCATCAGTCTTTCCGAAAATCGATTCCGATTTTCGGGCCGATGCTGTGGGCAGCAAGTATTTACCCGCTTTTTGTCTGCCGCTTTTCTGTGCAATTCCGTTTTCTGATGAAAAAACTTCGCGTTTTACGCTTATTCGCCCGAAAATGTTCGCATCCGCACCCATTGCGTTAACCGGTTGCAAACCATGCCACCGCATCGTTCTCAGCTAATTAATCATACAAAAGAATCGCATTCGTTCCGCAGCCCGTCGCGTCAGATTATTTTTCAGGATCTTTTTGATGAAGCCGCTCAGCGCAGAGATCGTTTCCCAGTCGCAGAACGCAACGCCCCGCTCGATGCGTGTCGTCACCGATGGCATCAGCACGGATCTGGAGCGCTTCAGCGCCGACAACACCAGCATCGTCAAGCAGATCAAGCTGCTTGCCATCAACGCGCTGATCGAGGCGGCCCGCGCCGGCGAAACCGGCAAGGGCTTTGCCGTCGTCGCCAATGAAGTGCAGCGGCTGGCGCAGATCGCCACCGAGATCACCAGCAAGTTCGAAAGCAATGTGCTCGGGCGCATCGGTCTCAGCCGTGCGATGGCGGATTCGCTCGTCACCGAGATGGAAGGCGTGCGGTTGACCGATCTCGCGCAGACGCTGGTTCAGCTCATCGTGCGCAACCTCTTCGAACGCACCGCCGACGTGCGCTGGTGGGCGACGGATCCGGCGCTCTGGCAGGCATTGCAGGAGCCGGAGAAGGACCGGGTCGCCTTCGCGGCCGAACGGCTCGGCGTCATCAACCGCTTCTATACCGTCTATCTCGACCTCGTCATGACCGATCTCTCCGGCAGGGTGATCGCATCGGCCAACCCGACCTTCCAGCGCAAGATATCAGGTTCATCGCTTGCCGGGGATCCCTGGTTCAGGGCCGCGGCGGGCTGCGCCTCCGGCGACGACTATATCGTCGACGAAGTAAAACCGAGCCTTCTCCACGACCAGCGCCATGCGCTCGTTTATGCGACCGGCATCCGTGAAGGCGGCAAGCTCGACGGCAAGCTCCTGGGTACGCTCGGCGTCTATTTCGACTGGCAGAATCAGGGTCAGGCGATTGTCGAGAAGGAAGCGAACCTGCCGCCGCAGCTTGCTGAAAAGACCACCGTCATGCTGCTCGACGGAGCAAGCCGTGTGATCGCCAGCACCAATCCGGCCATGCTCTTCACCCATTTCGCGCTCGCCAACCAGACCGGTCAGTCCAAGGGTAGTTATTACGACAATAACGGCTCGATCGTCGCCTTTGCGCGCACGCTCGGCTACGAGGATTATGACGGGCTCGGCTGGTATGGCGTTGTCATCCAGCAAACGGAAAGCGACGCCGAAATCAAGACTGCGCTCAATCTCAAATAGCAGTCTTCCCCTTTCAGCTGCACATGCACGACAATTTGACCATAATAAATTGGCTGTGAACTTCGCGTTCACGGCCGATTTGCTTTAACTTTAGTTCAGACTTTAATGTAATTATGGCGGCCAAATTTCAGCAGAGTGCGCCCGCCTCTACATTCGGCCATTGTCTAATAAAGGTCTTCACGGAACATGCGAACAGATACCGGTCAGGTCATCAATCTGGCAGATTACCGCCCAACAGATTTCGTGCTGGAACGCGTCGACCTGACTTTTGAACTGGATCCGACAGAAACCAAGGTGGAGGCGCGGCTGATCTTCCATCGCCGCGAAGGCGCTGATCTTTCCGCGCCCCTCATCCTCGATGGCGACGAGCTCAATCTTTCCAGCCTTCTCTTCGACCAGAACGAACTGGCGCCGGAACGCTATACGGTAACGCCCGAAAGCCTCACCATCCGCGACCTGCCGGAAACGGTGCCTTTCGAAGTCACCGTCACCACGATCATCAATCCGGAAGCCAACACCCAGCTGATGGGCCTTTACCGCACCAGCGGCATCTATTGCACGCAGTGCGAGGCCGAAGGCTTCCGCCGCATCACCTATTTCCCCGACCGGCCGGATGTGCTGGCGCCCTACACGGTCAACATCATCGCCGACAAGGATGCCAACCCGCTGCTCCTGTCGAACGGCAATTTCCTCGGCGGCGCCGGTTATGGACCCGGCAAGCATTTCGCCGCCTGGTTCGATCCGCATCCGAAGCCGAGCTATCTCTTCGCACTGGTCGCCGGTGATCTTGGCGTCGTCGAAGACACGTTCACCACGATGTCCGGCCGCGAGGTCGTGCTGAAGATCTATGTCGAACATGGCAAGGAGCCGCGCGCGGCCTATGCGATGGACGCGCTGAAGCGCTCGATGAAGTGGGACGAAGAGGTGTTCGGGCGCGAATACGATCTCGACATCTTCATGATCGTCGCCGTCTCCGACTTCAACATGGGGGCCATGGAGAACAAAGGCCTCAACATCTTCAATGATAAATATGTGCTCGCCGACCCTGAAACGGCGACCGATGCCGATTACGCCAATATCGAGGCGATCATCGCGCATGAGTATTTTCATAACTGGACCGGCAACCGCATCACCTGCCGGGACTGGTTCCAGCTCTGCCTCAAGGAAGGCCTGACTGTTTATCGCGACCACGAATTCTCGTCCGACCAGCGCTCGCGCCCGGTCAAGCGCATTGCCGAAGTGCGCCACCTGAAGTCCGAGCAGTTCCCGGAAGACGGCGGCCCGCTCGCCCATCCGGTGCGCCCGACCAAGTATCGCGAGATCAACAATTTCTATACGACGACAGTCTATGAGAAGGGCAGCGAAGTCACGCGCATGATCGCGACCCTGCTCGGCCGCGAGACCTTCAAGAAGGGCATGGACCTCTATTTCGACCGTCACGACGGCCAGGCCGTCACGATCGAGGATTTCGTCAAATGCTTCGAGGATGCGAGCGGCCGCGATCTCGCGCAGTTCTCGCTCTGGTATCATCAGGCGGGCACGCCGCTCGTCACCGCCTCCGGCACCTATGATGCGGCTGCCAAGACGTTCAGCCTGTCACTGGAACAGATGATCCCCGCAACACCCGGCCAGCCGACCAAGGAGCCGATGCATATTCCACTGAGCCTGGCGCTCTTTGCCGAGGACGGTTTCAAGATCGAGCCTGTTAGCGTCGACGGCGCCGAATATGCCGGCGAGGTGCTGCATCTCACGGCGCGGACACAGACAGCCGTCTTCCGCGGTATCGGCTCGCGTCCGGTGGTTTCGATCAACCGCAGCTTCTCCGCGCCAATCAATCTGCATTTCGACCAGAGCCCGGCCGATCTGGCGCTGCTCGCCCGCTATGAGACGGATCATTTCGCCCGCTGGCAGGCGCTGACGGATCTGGCGCTGCCGAACCTGCTGAAGGCCGCCCGCGATGCCCGCGAGGGTGCGCCGATCGTCTGCGAGCAGACCTTCGTCGACACGCTGATTGCGGCTGCCGCTGATGACAGCCTGGAGCCCGCCTTCCGCGCTCAGGCGCTGGCCTTGCCGAGCGAATCCGACATTGCCCGCGAACTCGGCAGCAACATCGATCCCGACGCCGTTCATGCCGGCCGCCAGGCGATCATGAAGCAGATCGCCGAAGCCGGCAAAGCCACCTTCGCGGCCCTCTATGACGCAATGACCACGCCGGGTGAATTCAGCCCGGATGCCAAGAGCGCCGGCCGCCGCGCGCTGCGCAACACCGCCCTCACCTATCTCTCCTATGCCGAGGGCAGCCCGGCTCGTGCCAAGGCCGCCTTCGACGGCGCCAACAACATGACCGATCTCAGCCATGCGCTGACGATCCTCGCCCATCGCTTCCCCGACAGCGCAGAAGCCAAGGCGGCGCTCGAAACCTTCCGCAGCCGTTTCTCGGAAAATGCGCTCGTCGTCGACAAGTGGTTTGCGATCCAGGCCGGCATTCCTGGACCGGGCGCGCTCGATCGCGTCAAGACACTGATGGAAAATCCGCTCTTCAAGCACACGAACCCGAACCGCATGCGCTCGCTGGTCGGCACGTTCGCCTTCGGCAATCCGACCGGCTTCGGCCGCGCCGATGGCGAAGGCTATCGTTTCCTCGCCAGCCAGATCCTCGACATCGACCAGCGCAACCCGCAGCTTGCTGCACGCCTGCTGACCTCGATGCGTTCCTGGCGCTCGCTGGAATCGGCCCGCGCCGATCATGCACGCTCGGCACTGATCGAGATCGAGCGGGCAGCCAACCTTTCGACCGATGTCCGCGACATCGTCGAGCGCACGCTCAAGGGGTGATTTTCCGCAAATGATTTGCCGCCTAGCTGTCTTCCACCCTCCGGACAGCTAGGCCCGCCATCCACGAATCCCTCCGAAAAACCAGCAATCACAAATGGTTAATAAATTTTTACCGTCGGCTCTGGACAAGGCGAATCACGCGTGATTCTCTAGGTGTAGTTCGGGCGAGCGGCGCGCGAATCACATGAGGGACAAGGTTCAGAGATGATGGACGTGCGGCGGGCAACCGCGGCCGAAGGACGGCTGCGTGTCGATTTTGGCGGGCTCAAAGCCTGGCGCGACAGCCTGTCCGGACAGACCGCAAAAGCTCCTGAGCCATTGCTGCGCCACCTGCCGAAGGCAGAGCTTCTCCTGAAGCGCACGATCCCCGTTCTCATCGTCGCCTTCCTTGCTGTCGTGGCGGCCTCGCATTTCTTCGGCATGGTCAGCGAATATAGCCGCATGGCGGCCTCCGCGCGGCATGCGACGGCGCTTTCGGCTGCAACGGCGGCCGCCGTCTTTGCCGATGCGACCGATCTCTTCGACGGCGGCGGTACCGCAGAGGCGCAAGCGCGCCTTGCGAAATTCCTGCCGCAGGATCGGCTGGAGAACGGCGCCTTCGTGCTGCTGGTGCAGGCAAGCGGCAAGGTGTTTGCGGCAACGACGGCCGGTGCCTCCTATATCGGCGCGGACGTCTCGGCCCTCTTCCCCGAGATCTCCGCGATCCGCCGCTTCGGCGACCGCCCCGATGTCATCGAAACGAGCATCGGCGGCGAGCTGCATTATGCCGAGATCTCCCTGATGGGCACGGCGGGCGGCTATATCGTTTCCGCCACGTCGCTCAACGAGATCAACCGTCTCTGGCGCGAGGAGCTGACGCTCAACGTCACGCTGTTTGCTGGCATCTCCTCCATCCTGCTCGTCATCCTCTACGCCTATTACATGCAGGTGAAGCGGGCGCGCGATGCCGACGACATCTTCCTGGAATCCAACCTCAGGGTCGAGACGGCGCTGTCGCGCGGCCGCTGCGGCCTTTGGGATTTCGATTTCCACAATCGCGAATTCTTCTGGTCACGCTCGATGTACGACATGCTCGGGCTTGCCGGCTCCGACAAGACGATGGGCTTTGCCGATGCGGCACGGCTCATGCATCCGGAGGATAACGGATTGCACGAGATCGCCCGCGCCGTCGCCAAGGGCGATTCCGGCCAGGTCGACCAGATCTTCCGCATGCGCCACGCGAGCGGCCACTATGTCTGGATGCGCGCCCGCGCCCAGGTGATCCGCGGCCATTCCGGCCGCGTGCATATGATCGGCATCGCCATGGACGTGACCGAGCAGCATCGCTTGGCCCAGCGTTATGCCGAGGCCGACCAGCGTCTGGCCGATGCCATCGAATGCACTTCGGAAGCCTTCGTACTGTGGGACAAGAACGACCGGCTGGTCATGTGCAACGCGCATTTCCAGCAGGCCTATGGCCTTCCGGACAGCGTGCTGGTGCCCGGCACCGAACGAACTACCGTCCATGCCGCTGCGGCCCGTCCCGTCATCGAGCGGCGCATTGCCGATGCCGACGGTTCCGGCTATTCACGCACCACGGAAGTGCAGCTTGCCGACGAGCGCTGGCTGCAGATCAACGAACGGCGCACCCGCGATGGCGGCCGCGTATCTGTTGGCACCGACATCACGCCCTTGAAGCGCCATCAGGAGCGGCTGCGCGACTCCGAGCGCCGGCTGATGGCGACGATCAACGATCTCTCCGCCTCGCGCCAGACGCTGGAACTGCAAAAGGCCGAGCTTTCGACCGCCAACTCCAACTACCTGGTGGAGAAGGAGCGCGCGGAAGCAGCCAACAAGGCGAAGTCGGAATTCCTCGCCAACATGTCGCATGAGCTGCGCACGCCGCTCAACGCCATTCTCGGCTTCTCGGAAATCCTGCAGAACCAGATGTTCGGGCCGCTCGGCTCGGCCAAGTACAATGAATATGCCCGCGACATCCATGACAGCGGCAAGCATCTCCTGAACGTCATCAATGACATTCTCGACATGTCGAAGATCGAGGCCGGCCACATGCTGCTGTCGCGCGAGCGCACCGACCTTGCGCCGCTGATCGAGGAAAGTCTGCGCTTCACCGCCATTCCAGCCGCTGAAAAGAATATCGTCATCGAGCAGCGCATCTCCTCGGGCATGACGCTGATGGCCGATCGCCGCGCCATGAAGCAGGTGCTGCTGAACCTGCTCTCCAATGCTGTAAAATTCACCAATGAAGGCGGGCGCATTGCGGTTCGCACCCGCCGCGTTGCCGATGGCGTCATGGTCACCATCGCAGATACCGGCATCGGCATCCCGCGCGCAGCTCTCATCAAGATCGGCCAGCCCTTCGAGCAGGTGCAGAGCCAGTATGCCAAGAGCAAGGGCGGCTCCGGCCTCGGCCTCGCCATCTCCCGCTCGCTGACAAGCCTGCACGGCGGCAGCATGAAGATACGCTCGCGCGAGTCGGTCGGAACGGTCATCTCGCTGCGTATTCCCGATCACGCCTGAGGCAATCCGGCCCTACGCCTTCACCACCGTCTGAAAGACTTTACGGACCGCCTTGGAAAGCCGCTTCACTTCGCCCTCCAAAGTCTTGATATCAGGGCAGTCTCCGGCCCGGCAGACGAGCTCGGTCAGGCCCGCGGGTGCTTCCTTCGGATCGAAGAGGCTGTCGATGCAGAGCCGGATCAGTTGCGAAAGTTCTGTGTAGAGGGCGAAGGCTTCTAGGCAGGTGTCAAGGTCGGCCGAGGTCATCAGCTTGTCGCCGAGCACCTTCAGGCTAGCACCGGTGGTAAGGCCGTTGATCTTGATCTCGACGCCCTTTGCCGGCGCGATCAGGGCCAGATATTGGGCGATGAATTCGATATCGATCACGCCGCCCGGAATGAGCTTCAGATCCCAGCCGTTCTCAGGTGCCTTCTCCTTTTCGATCAACTCGCGCATCTCGGCGACGTCGTGGGCGACCTTGGCGATATCGCGTTTTGTTGAGAGCACGTCAGCAATGATGCCTTCCGCCTCGTCGATCAGGCTTTGGTCGCCGCAGATCAGTCGGGCGCGCGACAGCGCCATGTGCTCCCAGGTCCAGGCCTCTTCGCGCTGGTATTTGCCGAAGGAATTGATGCGGGTGGCGACCGGTCCCTTGTTGCCCGAGGGCCGGAGCCGCATGTCGACTTCGTAGAGCACGCCTTCGGCCGTCGGGGCAGAGAAGGCGGCAATCAGGCGCTGGGTGATGCGGGTAAAATAACGCGTGGCGTCGAGCGGCTTTGCACCATCGGATTCGGCGGCGGCATCGTCGTAGTCGTAGAGCAGGATGAGATCGATATCGGAGCCTGCCGTCAGTTCGAAGCTGCCGAGCTTACCCATGCCGGCAATCGCAATCCGTCCGCCGGGATAATTTCCGTGTGCAACGCGGATCTCGTCCATGACCGCGTCGAGGGCGGCTTCAATGATGAGATCGGCGAGATGGGTGAAGGCGCGCGCGGCCATGTCGCCATTGATTGCGCCCGTCAGCAGGCGGATGCCGATCAGGAAACGCTGTTCTGACGCGAAGATGCGCAGCCGGTCCAGCACTTCTTCATAGTGTCGGGCCTGCACCAGCGATGCCTCCAGCCGCTCGCCGAGATAGTCGCGCGTCGGCAGCTCAGCCATCAGGCCGGGGTCGAGCATGCCGTCGAAGACATGCGGGCGGGCGGCGATGACTTCCGCGAGCTTCGGTGCCGAGGACATGATGTTGACGATGAGGGAGAGCAGCGCTGGGTTGCTGCCAAGCAGCGAGAAGAGCTGGATGCCCGACGGCAGGCCGGAAATAAAGCTGTCGAAGCGCAGCAGCGCCTCGTCCGCCCGCTTGCTTTCGCCGAAGACGCGCAGAAGCTCGGGCGTCAGCTCCGTCAGCCGCTCGCGCGCCTCGACCGATTGCGTGGCACGGTAGCGGCCGTAATGCCAGGTACGGATGATGCGGGAAATATCCGAAGGGCGTTCGAAGCCGAGTTTCCTCAGCGTCTCCAGCGTATCGGGATCGTCGCCCTGGCCGGTAAAGACGAGATTGCCTGTCCCAACGGAGAGTTTGGTTTCCTGCTCGAAGAGGTCGGCATAACGCCGCTCGACCGCCTTCAGCACTTCCACCAGCCGCTCGGAAAAGCTCGGCGTATCGGTAAAGCCCATCATGAAGGCGATGCGCTTCAGCTCTGCATCGGTCTCCGGCAGGAGATGGGTCTGCTCGTCGCGCACCATCTGGATGCGGTGCTCGACATCCCTAAGGAACCAGTAGGCCTCCGTCAGCTCGTCGCGGGTTTCCGCATCGATCCACTTTGCCTTGGTGAGCTCGGAGAGCGTCTCCTCCGTCACGCGCGAGCGCAGTGCCGGCATCCGGCCGCCGGCGATCAGCTGCTGGGTCTGCACGAAGAATTCGATCTCGCGGATACCGCCGCGGCCGAGCTTGACGTTGTGGCCTTTCACGGCGATTGCGCCGTGGCCCTTATGGGCGTGAATCTGCCGCTTGATGGAATGGATGTCTGATATCGCCGCATAATCGAGATATTTGCGGAAGACGAAGGGAGCGAGGCCGCGCAGGAACTGCTCGCCTGCCGCGATATCGCCGGCAACCGCGCGGGCCTTGATGAAGGCGGCCCGTTCCCAGTTCTGCCCCCTGCCCTCGTAATAGATCATGGCGGCATCGACGGGGATTGCGAGCGGCGTGGAGCCGGGGTCCGGCCGCAGCCTGAGATCGGTGCGGAAGACATAGCCATCCGCCGTGCGCTCCTGCAGGATGCGCACCAGCCTCCGCATCATGCGCGGGAAGATCTCGATCGCATCATCGGGGTCGGGCACGATGCCGGCCTCTTCATCGAAGAAGATGACGAGGTCTATATCGGAGGAATAGTTGAGCTCGGAGGCGCCGAGCTTGCCCATGCCGAGAACGATTACACCGGAGCCTTCGCTGGGAGCGGCGATATTCTTCAGTTTCAGCTTGCCGCTTTCATGCGTCGACAACAGCAGATGATCGATGGCGGCCGCAACCGAGGCCTCGGCAAGTTCGCTGAGCCAGCCGGTTGTTGCGCGGCCATCGAAGATACGGGCGAGATCGGCAAGGGCTACGAGGAAGGCGACCCTGCGCTTGACGATGCGCAGCCTGCTCATCACCTGGCTTTCGCCGGGCACGCTTCCTTCGCTATCCGGTTTCCAGCAATCGCGCGCTTCTGCAATCAACACTTCGATCTGCGGTTCCAGCGGGTCGCTGATGGCAGAGGCAAGGATTGCCGGATCGAGATTGGCGATTTCGCGCAAGTAGGGAGAGAGCGTCAGGACCGCGGCGATAAAGTTGCGCAGCGACCCCTCGGCCTTCAGCATCTCAGCCACGAGAGGTTCGTTCTTGCCGATATCCTGCAGGTCCGCAAGCGCCGATTTCAGTTCCGCCTGGCTCAGCGGCCGCAGCAGTCCTTCAGCGACATCTTTCAGGCCGTGGTTCGATTTCGTCAGCATTTGCTCTCCCTGCATAGCCGCAATGCGACTTTAAACTAGGGTGTCGGAACGAAAGCGCCAATATGAAAATGATCAGGAAAATCAGGCTGCCTTAGCGGGGAAAACCATACTGACGGTGAGGCCTGGGTGTTCGGCATTTCCGGGCTCGGTGTCGGACAGTTCCAGCGTGCCACCATGCAGCTCCATGATCGCTTCGACCAGCGAGAGGCCAAGGCCGGTGCCCGGCTTCGAGCGGCTTTCATCCAGGCGCACGAAGCGCTTCACTACGTCCTCGCGCCTGTCGAGCGGCACGCCCGGGCCGTGGTCGGCGACGGAGAGGCAGATGCCGTCGGGGCGGCGGCTGAGCTTCACCGAGACGGCGCCGGCCCCTTCGGTATCAGCGGAATATTTGATCGCATTGTCGAGCAGATTGAAGATCGCCTGGCCGATCAGTTCGCGATTACCCTGGATCTCGATACTGGGCTCGATCTCCGAGGTCAGCGCCATGCCCGCCTCATCGGCAACAGGCTCATAGAGTTCGGCGCTGTCGGCGACGATGGCGGAGAGTTCGATCGGCGACATTTCGGCGGCGACGGAACCGGCTTCCACGCGGGAGATCATCAGCAGCGCATTGAAGGTGCGGATCAGCTGGTCGGATTCGGAGATGATGCCTTCCAGCGCGCCGCGGCGCACCTCGCCGTCCTCAATGTCGAGCGCATCGGCGGCCTTGTTGCGCAGGCGCGTCAGCGGCGTCTTCAGGTCATGGGCGATATTGTCCGAGACCTGCCGCAAGCCCTCGTTCAGCTTCTCGATGCGTTCCAGCATGTTGTTCAGCGAGACGGAAAGACGGTCGAACTCGTCGCCCGAGCCGGCGACCGGCAGGCGCTGCGAGAGATCGCCGGCCATAATCTTCTTGCCGGCGTCCGACATCCGATCGATGCGTTTCAGCGCGTTGCGGCCGATGCCGAACCAGATGATGATGGCACCGAGGCCCATGATGGCGAGCGCGATCATCAGCGCCTGGCGCACCAGCACGCGGAAACGTTCCGGCTCGCCGAGGTCGCGGCCGATCAGCACGCGCAGACCGTTGTCGAGGACGAAGATGTTGGCAATCGCCATATGCCGCACCACGCCGCTATCGGTGTAGCGCTGATACATGAAGGGCACCGAGGTCCAGCCCTGCTCCTCGAAAACACCCGGCTGCACGGAGGCGACGTTGCCGGCAAGGATATCACCCGAGGGGCCTGCAATGAGATAGAGATTGGCGCCCGGCTGGCGGGCGCGGCGCTCCATCGTGCGCAGAAGCAGGTTCATGCCGCCGGCATCATAGGCGCGCTGGACCTGCGTTACCTCCTGGGCGACCGCATCGCGGATCTGGCCGGTCAGCAGCCGCTCGGACATCGCCGTCACATAGAAGACGAGCGTTGCAGCGCAGATGGCGAAAAGCAGGATATAAAGTGCCGAAAGGCGGACTGCGGTGGACTTGAAGAGAACCCGGAAACGGCTCATCCCTCATCCTTGATCATGTACCCCGCACCTCGGATCGTCTTCAGCAGCGGCTGGCTGAAGTCTTTCTCGATCTTGGAGCGCAGGCGCGAGACATGCACGTCGATGACATTGGTCTGCGGATCGAAATGGTAATCCCAGACATTTTCCAGCAGCATGGTGCGGGTCACGACCTGGCCGGCATTCTTCATCAAGTATTCCAGCAGGCGGAATTCGCGCGGCTGCAGCGGGATTTCCTTGCCGCCGCGGCGGACCTCATGGGAAAGCCGGTCGAGCTCGAGATCGCCGACGCGATAGACGACGTCCTGATCCGGCGTGCCCTTGCGGCGGCCGAGCACTTCGACGCGGGCAAGCAACTCACTGAAAGCGTAAGGCTTCGGCAGATAATCGTCGCCGCCGGCGCGCAGGCCAGTCACGCGGTCGTCGACCTGGCCAAGGGCAGAGAGAATGAGAACGGGCGTGTGGATGCCCTTGCGGCGCAGCTCGCTGATGACGGAGAGGCCATCGCGGCGCGGCAGCATGCGGTCGATGACGATGACGTCGTAAGTATTCTCCGATCCCATGAAAAGACCGCTTTCGCCGTCGCTTGCATGGTCGGCAACGATCCCCGCCTCACGAAAGGCTTTCGTGAGATAGACCGCCGCTTCGAGATCGTCTTCGATAATGAGAATCTTCATGCGGCCGACATTACCCGCCGGTTGCTTTTCGGCAAGGCTCAAAGCGTCTTCCTGTTGGGCGGAGGTCATTGCGGGCGTCCTTCGTAATTGAAGAATTTGGCATAATTGAAGAATTCGGCAGACTTGAAGAATTTGGCAGCTGTGAAGAATACGTCAGACTTGAGGAGTTGGAGCCGCGCGGCATTTGCGCCTGCGCGGCTCCGGCATTCTGAGACCAGAAGATCAGCCCTGGCCGTTGATCGGAAGGGCGACGAAGCGGCTGCCGTCCTTCGACTGGATCTGGAACAGCGCGCGGGTGCGGCCGTCCTTCTTGGCCTGGTTGATGACGCGAACGACATCATCGGCGCTGGAGACATCCTGGTTGTTGACCGAGGTGATCGTTTCGCCTTCCTTGATGCCCTTGTCGGCAGCATCCGAATTCGGATCGATGCCGGTAATGGCGAGGCCCTTGCCGTCATCCGACGGGCCGACCGTCAGGCCGAGATCGGCAAGCGCCTTCTCAGAAGCCGGCGGCTGGGCCTGCTCCGGCTGGCCGTTGTCGTCACCAGCGGAAGCCTGCTGGTCGGCCGGCAGCGTGCCGAGCTCGACGGTCACGGACTGGGCCTTGCCGGAACGCCAGACCGAAAGCTCAACCTTGCTGCCCGGCGTCATCGCGCCGATGCGGCGGCTGAGATCGCGGGCATCCTTGACCGGCTCGCCGTTGACGGCGGTGACGACGTCACCCGTCTTCATACCGGCCTTCTGGCCGGGCGTGCCTTCCTGAGCGGAGACAACAAGAGCGCCACTTGCTTCGGAGAGGCCGAGGGAGTCGGCGATGTCCTTGGTGACCGGCTGGATCTGTACGCCGAGGTAACCGCGCGAAACCGTACCGTCCTTCATCAGGTCGGCAACGACATCCTTGGCGGTGGAGGCCGGAATTGCGAAGGCGATACCGACGCTGCCGCCCGACGGCGAGAAGATCGCGGTGTTGATGCCGACGACCTGGCCGTTGAGGTTGAAGGTCGGGCCACCCGAGTTGCCGCGGTTCACGGCTGCGTCTACCTGCAGGTAGTCGTCATAGGGGCCGGAGCCGATATCACGGCCGCGGGCCGAAACGATGCCGGCCGTGACCGTGCCGCCAAGACCGAAGGGGTTGCCGACGGCAACGACCCAGTCACCGACGCGGACCTTGTTGTCATCGGCCCAGTTGACATAGGTGAATTTGCGACCCTTGCCATCCACCTTCAGCACGGCGAGGTCGGTGCGCGGGTCCTTGCCGATCAGCTTGGCATCGAGCTCGGTGCCGTCGCTCATGACAGCAACGAAAGCGGAGCCGTCGGAAACGACGTGGTTGTTGGTGACGATATAACCGTCTTCAGTGATGAAGAAGCCCGAGCCCTGAGCGACCGGACGCAGGCGGCCCGGGCCGCCCGGCTGGCCGAAGCGGCGCTGCTGGTTCTGACCCTGGTGGCCCTGGCCCTGTTCGCCGAACTGGCGGAAGAACGGCTTCAGAGCGTCGGGCAGATCGTCAAAGCCGCGGCCGTTGAAATCGAAGGAGAAACCGTCGCCATCATCAGAGGCCGGCTTAATGCGGCTTTCGACGCGGACGGAAACGACGGCCGGAGAAACGGCGTCAACGACATTTGCAAAGCTTGGAACCGAGGGAGACTGGACATTGACAGCCTCGGCATAGGAACGGGAGATCTCGACAGGGATACCGGTTGCAAGCACGGCGGCTGCCAGACCTGCAACGGTGGATGCCTGAAGCACCGTTTTGAGGGACGGACGTCCGCGGAAATTTTTCAGCATAAGAGTACCTTCTCTTCTTGTTCAGACCTTCGTTCCGGCGGTGCCGGACCAGTGATGACCGAGATATAGGACGCCGCACCTTACTGCGAACTGTCCAGCCCATGAAAAATTCGTAATGTACCAATATTCTTTTGGTTGCACGCCGAAGAGCGAGATTAACTCACCAAACCGTATTTAACCGATCGGTTGACAATCGAGCCTGCGCCCTGTATTTAACCATAAAGTTACATACGAGGTCCACCATGCAGACCGACACGCTGAGCGCCGCTTTCGCCGCCCTTGCAGACCCCACGCGCCGGGCGATCATCGCGCGGCTGGCCGAAGGCGAGGCTTCGGTCAACGAACTCGCCGCCCCCTTCGAGATGAGCCTTCCGGCGGTTTCGAAACATCTGAAGGTGCTGGAAAAGGCAGGGCTCATCAGCCGCGGCAAGGAAGCCCAGTGGCGGCCGGCCAGGCTCGAACCGATGGCGATGAAGAGCATTGCCGACTGGCTGGAGCAATACCGACGCTTCTGGGAATCGAGCTTCGACCGGTTGGATGGCTACCTGCAAAAGATCCAGAGAGCGGACGACAGCGGCTCCCGCAACTGAATGTCGACGCGCATTTTCAATCAAACAGGGGGAAGAATCATGGCCGATCAGCTATCGCGCCCCACATTGCATATGCAGCGGATCTTCAACGCGCCGCGTGCACTCCTGTGGGCAGCCTGGACGCGCCCGGAAATGGTCGTCGCCTGGCTCGGTCCGGTGGAATGGCCGGCGGTCAGTGTCGTGCAGGATCTACGCGTCGGCGGCGCCTATCGGGCCTGCCTGAAGAACGCCGAGGACGGTCGTCTGCTCTGGCAGAGCGGCGTCTACCGGGAGATCGAGGAGCCCTCGCGTCTCTCCTTCACCTTCCAGTGGGAGGGATCGCATGAGGATGGCGAACCGGTCGTGACACTCGTGACCGTCGTCTTCGAGGAGCTGGCCGATGGCCGCACGCGGATGGATTTCACCCATGCGGAGCTGAAATCCGAAGAGAGCGTTGCCGGACACAGATATGGCTGGGAGAGCACCTTCGGCAGGCTGGAAAGCTGGATTGCAACTCAAGGAAATCAAAGGGAGTGAGGAGCATGAAACTTGTAACGAATCTCGTCTTCAAAGGCGAATGCCGGCAGGCCTTCGAATTCTATGCCAAAGTGCTCGGCGGCAAGCTGAACGGCATGTTCACCTTCGCCGAAGCGCCCGGCGACATGCCGATCGATCCGTCCTTCAAGGACAAGATCATGCATGCCTGGCTCGATGTCGGCGACCAGTCCCTGATGGGCTGCGACGCCCCTCCCGGATATCAGGAGAACATGGGCGGCTTCAGCGCCACCTATCACAGCCAGGATGCGGCGGAAACGAAGCGCGTCTTCGAGGCGCTCTCGGAAGGTGGCAAAGTGACCATGCCCTTCAACGCGACCTTCTGGTCGCCGGGCTTCGGCATGTTCACCGATCGTTTCGGTACACCCTGGATGGTCAATACGATCCCTAGGGATCAGCGATGAGCGATAAGGTCATGATCTGGACCGGTCGCTTGCTGACCGGGCTTTTCGCGCTCTTCATGCTCGGCGCATCGATCGCCCCCAAACTTCTTGGCCTGCCGATTGCCGAGGAAACGATGACCCAGCTCGGATGGCCAAACGGCTATGTGCTGATGATCGGCCTGATCGAGCTGACCTGCCTCGTACTCTACCTCATACCGCAGACAAGCGTGTTCGGCGCCGTGCTGATGATGGGCCTGCTCGGCGGCGCCATGGCCACGCAGGTCCGGGCCGGAAGCCCGCTCTTCAGCCATATCCTGTTCAGCATCTATCTCGGGCTGTTCATGTGGGGCGGGTTGTGGCTGCGGGATCCTGCGGTTAGGGCACTGTTTCCCTATCGAAAGGCGTGAGGATCAACCATTCCGCCGTGGTTCGTCGCGGCGGAATGGTTTCTTATTTTTCCAGCAACTCGGCGAGCCTGGCCT